>JAWOHI010000408.1:0-10523 GCA_046485255.1 Bacteroidales bacterium | reverse complement strand
GAGCCCCAGCCGGTCATCGTGGCCACGGAGGGCAGCGTACGGGCGTCATCGATCCGTGCGATCTGGTAGCTGCTTGATGCAGAAATCACAAAGACATAGTTCTTTTTGCACACCGGCCCGATCCACTTAAAACTCTTTTCCCGATCGAGGGTGAGTAGGGTTGGGAAGGCCAAGGAGTTGGGTACGAGCTTGATTTGGTCAAAGGCATTATTCCAGTGGGTACATTCGACCGGGTAATCGATTTCCATCTCCTCCATCATTGCCCGGATCATCTCCGCGGCGCTGCCGGTCAGGGCTCCCTCCCGATTGAGATAGCTCTGGGGCGGATTCAGCTCGGTGAAGATGGTCACCCTGCCTGGGGCGCGGGTGCCGGGCAGGTAATCATCAAAAACAGCCTGAAGGAGCCCCGAATCTTTCATCTTATCGAGCTTCTTTTGCCAGTTGGCCACCAATCGGTCTGATACGTTGGCTGAGAAGGCGATGTAACCCTGCGTGGTTGAATAGGTCAGGAGGTTGGCAAGACCCTCGGCATATCCGGGGTTCTCCTGGACAATGATCTGCAGGAGGCTCATATTGTCGAAGATTACCTTGACTGATCCGTCAAAGAGGGCTTCGACCAGCTCTTCCAGGTCGCCAAACTCGACCAGGGAGGTGAAGCCCAGGTCGCGCAGGATCTCCCCGGTAAAATAGGACTTGACGATGCCCACGGGACCCAAATGTTTCGCCTCTTCCGCCGAATTGATGGTGATCCCCGATGAGGGCAGGGCCACGAACCCGACGTTCCAAAGCGTTACAGGCCCGACCCATTTGAAATTAGCCTTTCGCTCGGGTGTCAGGGCCGTGGTGACGGCAGCGATGTTATCCTCGGTCTTGAGCCGTTCGAAGATCGCATCCCAATCATTGCTGATCTGGATGGGATTTGTCAGGTCGAGTTCCTGGAGGATGTACCGGATCACTTCAATGGTGATCCCTTTCTGTTGTCCGTTCTCTTCGTAATTGTAAGGCTTCATCACCTCCGACAGGATGGTTAGTTCCCTTCCGGTGGTATCGGCCTTTTCACACGAACAGAGCACTCCGACCAGCGCCAGGAGGGCCAGTCGAAAAGCGTGTTTAATCATGCGGATAAAAATACAACGGTTCTCCTTTACTCGGCCGCTTCAAGTTCGATTTTTGCCACTTTCTGAATGTCCTTTTTATAGAACAGCGATCCAACCAGGAAGAGTGTTGCGGCCAGAATCAGGAACACGGGGAGTACCGAAAGGGCTGTCTGAATATCTGTCCTGTCGGAGATTGCGCCGATGACGATGGGGCCCATTGATGCTCCGAGCAGGTTTTGGATCACCACCGCGATGGCATACGAGGTGGCTCTCAGGCCGGGATGGACCAGATCCTGGGTGACGGCACCCGCTGCCGGGATGAACATCGTAACCGTCATCCCAAAAAGTAGGAGGAAGATATACTGGACCTGGCCGCGGAATGCGACGAACGCCAGGAAACAAAATACGGCTGCCACGATGGAGGTGAGACCGGGCAAGACCAGGCGGGCGTTCAGTTTCCGGCGCCTCCAACGGTCGGCCAGGAATCCTCCCAGCGGGGCTCCCACAATGGCCAGGAGCATAACCAGGGATGCTTTCGTGCCGGCTGCCTTGGGAGCAATGTCGTATACCCTTTCAAAGTACGAGGGGAGCCAGGTGAGGAGCGAGGTGGTTACGAAAACGGTGGCCATAAACCCGAAGTAGGTCAGGATAAGGGATGGTTTTTCGATAAATTCGTGAACGATATCCCTGGTGTTCATCTTAATTTTCCCCATCCGCTCACCCTTAACCCTTGCAACATTCTCCTTAAGCAACTTGACCGTTTTATAGTCTTTGCTGAAAAAGAAGAGCAAGGCCACGATCAGTCCGGGCAGTGCCACGATTCCGAAGGCGCTTCTCCAGCCCCAGTGGGTGGCAATGATCCCGCCAGCGGCTACACCTATGGCGCTGCCGAGCGGGATGGCCGCGTTCCATAACCCCATCATCCACGACCGCTTGTGTTCGGGATAAAGCCCTGAGATCATCGCTGAGCCACCCGGGGCGTAGCCGGCCTGACCAATACCGATAAACGCGCGCGTGGTGAACAATTGCCCGAAATTGCGTGTAAGGGCTGCTGCGGCCGTGGCAAGGCTCCAGACGGCCGCCATAACTCCGATGGTTCTCCGCCTGCTCCAGCGATCAATGATGATGGAAACCGGGAAAGTAAAGGCCACGATCGACCAGTACACCACCGACACCAACGTGCCAAGCTGGGCATCGGAGAGCCCCCACTCCTCCTTGATGAAAGGGAAAAGCGAAGTGACCACCAACCGGTCGATGTAGTCAAACATATAGAGCAGGAACAACAAGACAAAAAGATAATTCGTATACCTTTTTGGGAACAGGTACCCCGGAGGGACCACATCGTGCTTTTTCATCAGGAAAGGTTTAAGAGTTCGTACCAGGTACTCGTAAATGACGAAATTAGCAATTCGTAATTAACCACGGTTTCAGTACTTTTACCTAAAGCTTTTCCTATGCGTTACTTCATTTTTATCGCGATGACCCTGCTGGCCTCCTGCGCCAACCGGGGGGCCATCAAGCTGTCGGAGAGGGGGCATTCCGACTATGTGATCCGGATCCCTGACAACCCAGCCGGAGCAGAGGACCGGGCAGCCCGATTTCTCCAAACCTACCTGAAAAAGGCCGGCGGGGCCGAACTGCCTATCCTGGCAGGGGATGGAAACGAAGAGGATAAGAAGATCATCCTCATTCAAACCGATCCTTCCATATCCCACGAAGATGGATTCCGTATCCGGATCGTTGGGGATTCGCTCATCATTCTGGGCGGCCGCGACAAAGGATGCATTTACGGGGTGGTCGACCTGCTGGAGAAACAGCTGGGCTGCCGGATGTATGCGCCGGGATATGAGGTGGTTCCTGCCAGGAGGACAATCCGGATACCTGCGATGGACTATGCGGACGAGCCCGTCAATGTTTACCGGAACGTGCACGGGCGTTTTGTGGGTGACCCGGATTATCAGGACTGGCAGCGGATCGACCGCATAGATGACCTGTTTGCCATCGGGTACTATGTCCACACTTTCAACCGCCTGGTTCCCTGGGAACACTATTTCGAGAAGCATCCCGATTACTATGCCTGGATGAACGGCAAGCGGATCATCGACCAGATCTGCCTGACCCACCCTGAGGTGTTGAATATCGCAAAAAAGAAGCTCAGGGAAGAGATGCTGCTGCAACCCGATAAGCTCTACTGGTCTGTGAGCCAGAATGATAATTTTTCCTATTGTCAGTGTTCCAATTGCCGGAAGGTCATCGAGGAGGAAGGTAGTCCTGCGGGGCCGGTCATCCGGTTTGTGAATGAAATAGCCCGGGAGTTCCCTGACAAGATCATTTCCACCCTGGCCTATCAGTACAGCCGCCAGGCCCCTGGGATGACAGTGCCGGAGAGCAACGTCCAGATTATGCTGTGCACCATTGAATTGAATCGAAGCCAGCCCATCGCTGAGGATGAGAGGAGCGCCTCTTTTATGAAAGACATCGTCGATTGGGGCAAGATTGCCAATCACATCTACCTGTGGGACTATACCGTCAACTTTTCCCACCACGTGACGCCTTTTCCCAATCTGCACGTGCTGCAGCCAAATATCCGGATGTTTGTGGACAACCACGTATCGTACCACTTCCAGCAGAGCAATACCGATGTCGGGCACGAATTCTCGGAGTTGAAATCCTACCTCATCGCCCGGCTGCTATGGGATCCGGATGTTAATGCCGATTCCCTGGTCACCGACTTCCTTCAGGGCTATTTTGGCAAGGCCGCACCATTCATCCGATCTTATATGGAAGCCTTGCAGGCTGAGATTACCAACACCGGCGAATGGCTTGACATTTACGGTCATCCAACCGCGCATCAGGAAACATTCCTTTCGGAGGAAAACATCAAGCGCTATCTTGGATACTTCAGTCAGGCCCGGGAGGCGGCAAAAGACGACCCGGACCGGCTGTTACACGTCAGGACCTATGAGTTACCGGTGCAATATGCGGCAATGGAGATAGGCAAGAACCAGATGTTTTCATCCCGCGGGTGGTTCGCCCGGTTGGATTCTGTTTACGAACTTCGCCCGGCGATGAAGGAGATGCTGGAATCGTTCTATCTTACCTGCAAGGAGGCTGGTGTCAGCACCTTGAGTGAGGCTGGCCTGGCTCCGGAGGACTATTATCGATCGACCCTTCGGTTCCTTGATCTCAAGGTGGAGGGGAATCTGGCTTTCCGCAGGGAGGTGGCTGCTATCCCCCCGCCGTCATCGAAATACTCATCCGGTGATATTTCATACCTGACCAACGGGGTCAGCGGCGCGACCGACTACAAGGTTCATTGGCTTGGCTGGGAGGCATCTGATTTCACCTTTTCGGTCGACTTAGGCAGCTCGGTTAAAGCGGATTCGATCCGCCTGGCTTCCCTATATGATCCCAAGAGCTGGATTTTTCACCCGCAATCCGTCACCTGCCTGATATCCGTCGATGGCAAGAACTACCTTGCCTTGGGTACGCAGGTGGTGGGTCCGGATCAGAGAAACGAGCCGGTCATTCGCACCTACCACTTCAACCCTGCCGGTCACCCTGTGAGGTTTGTCCGTTTTGATGTCAGGGCCACACTAAGAAATCCCGACTGGCACCCGAGCCCTGGCCGACCCTCGTGGGTGTTCCTGGATGAAGTGGTGGTTAAATAGAGTTGTCAACTCTTAAGAGCTGACAACTTTACTAAGGCCTCTTCAAACCAATTGATTATCAATGAGTAATTAAGAATGGCCGTTGATTTTTGAGCCAAATATTTTATTTAGTTTTGTGATTACTAATCGTTTAGCCCCGCCAGTTGTCATCTCTAATAGAAAAAGATGACAACTACAGAGGATTAATATAACGCAAAACCAAGATTTATAGGAGTTTAGCATACAAGTGTTGCTATTTGGAAAATTTGATGTTTACGGGATTTAGCTGGTTAGCAATGTATAATTTTACAGCATAAACAATTGACATCTTTATAAAGTTGACAACTCCATGATCCGACCAAACCTCCCCCGCACCGCCGCGCTGCTTTTCAGCGCCCTGATCCTCATTTCACCGGCCTTCGGCCAGAAGTCGAACCAGGTACTCCAATACCCTTATAAATCGGCCGTAATCGAGTATACCTACTCCGGAAATACAACCGGAACTTCAACCCACTACATCGATGACCACGGCCGGAAAACTGCCCAGTTCAACCAATTCAAAACCAAATCCTTCGGTAGCACCACCGAAACCAATCAGCAGGTGATCCTAATGGATTCAGTGGTTTACACCATCGACCTGATCAAGAAAGAGGGCGTTAAAACCAAGATCCAGAACATCAATGAGAAAGAGATTCAGGATTGGGCCGAAGAGATCGACAGCCTCTGGAAATCGATGGGTTTTAAAAAGACGGGCAAGGGCGAAATCCTGGGCAAGCAATGCGACATCTGGGAAGGGATGTCCACCAAGGTATGGGTCTGGCAAAACTTTGCAATGAAAACGGAAACGACAATTTTCGGCAAAATGGTGATGGAAGCCACCAAACTCGACCTGAACGCTTCAATCAGCGCGGATAAGTTCCGGATCCCCGATGGAATAAAAATGTCGGAAGAGACTCTGGATATGGCCAACCCGGCACTCGACACCCTGAAAAATGAGCTCAAGAAAGGCCTGGAAGATTTCAAGAGCCTCTTCGATACCAAAAAGAAATAGCCCCGGCTCTATTTGGCCATCTGGAAAACGATCTTCCCGCCAGCCATTATCTCGTCGTGGATGAGGTAGTTTCTTTTGATCTCCACCCCATTGACGAGCACCTTCTTGACGTGCACGTTGGCAGGCGACTGGTTGACCGCCTCGATTTCCAGTATCCTGCCATTTTCCAGGTGCAGGACGGCTGACTTGACCAGCGGGCTGCCGATCGCATACTGATCGGATCCCGGGCAGACCGGGTAGAAGCCCAGGGCGCTGAAGATATACCAGGCCGACATCTGGCCCGCATCATCATTGCCGCATAACCCGTCGGGAGCATCCCGGTACATCGTCTCCATTATCATCCTCACCCGCTCCTGCGTCTTCTTTGGCGCACCGGCCCAATTATACAGGTAGGGAATGTGATGGCCCGGCTCGTTGCCGTGGACATAATTCCCGATCAGCCCGTCACGCGTGATGTCCTCCGTATGGGCAAAATACTCATCGTCAAGATCCATCGTGAACAGCGAATCCAAATGCCGCACAAAGGCCTTGCCCCCGCCCATCATCTCCACCATATTGTCCACCTGGTGCGGGACATACAGACTGTAATTCCAGGCATTGCCCTCGATAAATCCCTGATCGTGTGTGGCTAACGTATTAAACTCCTTCTTAAACTCCCCGTTGTACAACCGGGGACGCATAAAACCGATCCGGGAGTCATACACGTTCAGGTAATTTTCCGACCTTGCCTTAAACTCTTCATAAACAGCTTTATTTCCTACTTTTTTTGCCATTTCGGCAATGCACCAGTCGTCATAGGCATACTCCAGGGTCTTCGAAACCGACGATCCGTTCCTATCTTCCGGAACGTACCCGCCCTTGATGTAATACTCCAGCCCATCGTACCAGCCGTTGGAGGCGGTCGTGACCATCGCCTCCAGAACGGGGTCGGGATCAAGGTCGAGATTCCCCTTGATGTAAGCGTCCACCAGCACCGGCACAGAGTGATACCCGATCATGCACCAGTTTTCGTTTGCGTGGTGCGACCAAACCGGCAGCATCCGGTGCACGCTCTGGTCATAATGGGCCATCATCGACTTGGCCATATCGCCGTTCCTTGCCGGCTGGATAATGTTGAACAGCGGATGGAGGGCCCGATAAGTGTCCCACAGGGAGAAAACGGTGTAATTGACGAACCCGTCGGCCTGATGATTGTTCTGGTCAAGGCCGCGGTACCGGCCATCCAGGTCCATATAGGTGGATGGGCTCAGAAAGGCGTGATACATAGCGGTATAGAACACCCGCTTGTGCTCCTCGTTCATCGTTTCCACACGGATTCGCCCCAGCTCCCGGTTCCAGGCCTCCCGGCCCTGCTGCCTGAATCCGTCGAAATCCCAGCCCGGCGCCTCGGCACGCAGGTTGTTGAGGGCCCCGGCCGTGCTCACGGGCGACAGGGCGAACTTGACCATCACCTGCTCACCGGCCTTCACGTCAAAGTCGAACCAGGCCCTGATTTGCCGACCGGCCATTTCGGGGAAATTACGGGATTCGTCAAACTTGCGCCAGAAACCGCGGTAAACCGACCGGTCATACTTGCGGTGCCCATACTGGCTTACCGGCTTGGAAAAGGTCATCGCAAAATAGACGGTGCGGGTCCGGGCCCAGCCATTCGTCTGCCGGTAACCGGTGACCAGGGTGTCATTCTCAATCCGGACGAAGGTCCAGACGTTTTTATCCTGATAATTATAGATCCCGGCGATCAGGTCGAGCAGGATATGGGCCGGACCGGCTTCCGGGAAGGTGTAGCGGTGAATACCCACCCGCGTGGTGGCCGTCAATTCCGCCCTGATTCCGTAATCTTCGAGCATTACCGAATAGTAGCCCGGCTCGGCTACCTCCCGTTCGTGGGAATACCTCGAACGGTACCCCGATTCCGGCTTATCGGCCGTGCCCGGGTTCAACTTCAGCGGACCCGTTGCGGGCATCATCAGGAAATCGCCCAGGTCGCTGTGGCCGGTACCGCTGAAATGGGTATGACTGAAACCGACGATCGTTGGGTCATCATACTGATAACCTGCGCAGTAGCGATAAACCTCCCCGTTGTACCGTCCATCCAGTTCGTAGCTGACGGTGTCGGTGTCCGGACTGAGCTGGACAAATCCGAAAGGCATCGAGGCCCCCGGAAAGGTGTGCCCCATCCGGAGCGTTCCGGCAAAAGGATTGACGTAACGGGTGAGGTCCTGATCGGCCTGACCGGCAGCAGGCCACAAGGCCAAACCAAGAAGAGCCGCAATCATCATCGGTTTTTTCATATTGTCCTGTTTTGCTACAAAAATAACAATTCAGCCTGGATCGGGATTAACATCACGTTAACCCGGCATTAACCGGCAAACCGGCAGATCCGGTCTATTTTTGAATCGAAAACCAAATGACATCAAAAAATGAAACCAATTCTCTATTTACCCCTTATCCTGGCCCTGCTGGTGGCCGGATCTACCCTGGCTCACGGTCAGGAGATTAATAGCCGCAAGGTCGAGCGCATCAAACGTAAGATCGAGAAGCAGCAACGCAAGCTGAACGAGATGACCGGCAAGGAATCCAAGACCTTTTACTACTCGATTCCCCCGGTTGATGAAGCGAGGATCCTGGAAATCAGAAGCGAAGCCCTGACTGCCAAGGATCGTGCCCTCCAAGAGCATCAGCAGGCGATGAAGGAATTTCGCAAGCAGATGGAGTTGAAACAGAAAGAGTTGAGCCATAAACAGATCGAGATCCGTCGCGAATTCGACAAGAACCGCCATTACTATTCGTACAGCATTCCTGATCTGGATATCCGCATCCCGGATCCAATTGTTTTTTCCGTTCCGGATATCCGTGTCGATTTGCCTCCCCGCTTACGGGGCGGAGTTTATAACCTATTTGGTGATCAGGATATTCTGGATGTCCGGAAAGAGCTGACCGGCGAATCCTCCTCGGTTGATTTTCCCTATGAGATCAAGGAGGGCGCCACCGGCCTGAGCCTCTCGGTGAATGGCTCCATTGAGTCGGGCAAGGTGTTGATAACCATTAAGAAACCTGATGGATCGATCTTCAATGAATACACGCTCTCTCCGCTGGCCGACGTGAACTGGCGGCAGAGCATCAGCTTTGACGAGCAGGAAGCGGATTCTTATGAAGGCAAATGGATGGTAACGGTCACTGCTGAACAGGCTGCCGGCAGCTATAGCCTTCAGATCAGGGGCCGGTAGTTCCTGCCAACCGGCAGCGTCTGCCCTCCGATCTTGATCGAGTGGTGACCAATTGCCCGGATGTACCGACGGTTGACGACAAAACTGCGGTGGATCCGGGCAAATTCATTGGATGGCACCCGATGGGCAAGCCCACTGAGGGTTTCGAGAGTGAGATGCTTCTCACCATTGGTCAGCCTGACTGCCACATAATCCCCCATAGCCTCCAGAAACAAGATCTCGCGAAACGGAATCCGGAACTCCTTCCGTTCGCTCCGGATCACCAGGACCGACCCAGTGGTGTCGCCCAGCGGTTCATCCCTTTCCGTCGCCCTGAGCAGTTCAAAATAGCGGTCGACCGCCCTGGCAAAGCGCTCCAGGGATATGGGCTTCAGCAAGTAATCCAGGACTTTGAAATCAAAGGCATCAACGGCATAATTCCGGTGGGCCGACGTAATGATCACAGCCGGGGGCGCCTCGAGTGACTCCAGCAACTGAAACCCCGTAATCCCCGGCATCTGGATGTCGAGAAAGAGGAGGTCGACTCTCCCTGCTCTTAAAACAGCCAGCGCATCCATTGCATTTCGGACACTCGCGACCAGGTGCAGGTTGGGATAGGAGCGCAGGTACTCTTCAATGATGAAGATGGCATTGGGCTCGTCATCAACGATCAGGCATTTTTTTTGAAACGACGGCCCTTCAGCTTTGTAAGACCAATCTGACTTGGAATTCATCATCGGTTTGACTGATATTGAGATCGTGTTTGCCAGGATAAAGCAATTCCAACCTGGCCTTGACCTGGGGCAGCCCAATCCCGGCCTCACCGCTTGTCGGGGCATCGTTCGGGATAAAATTGTTGCTGATGGAAAAGATTATCGAAAAATCCTTGATTTCCAGGGTGATGTCAATCCAGCCTCCGGTCGCCAACTGCGACAGCCCGTGCTTGCAGGCGTTCTCGACGAACGGGATTAAAATGAGCGGTGCCACCTCCCGGCTATGGCAATCCCCGATGATCGAAAATCGGATCATTGCCAAATCCTGATATCGAATCTTAATGATATCCAGATAGTTTTGCAAATATTCAATTTCCTCTTCAAGCGGGACACGGTTGGAGTCGGCCCGGTATAAGCTGTAATCCAGCAGATCGCTCAGCTTAAGGACCAGCTGGGGCGCCTTTTCTGATTTGTTTAAGGTAAGCCAATAAAGGTTGTTGAGGGTATTAAAAAGGAAATGGGGCTGAAACTGGGCCTTCAGGGAGTTGAGCTCAAACCCCTTGAGCTTGTTTTCAATCTCGAGATTGCGGTTTTTCAGCGTTAACTGATCGGCCTGCATTTTAAAGGCTATCCTGACCAAGTGGATCACCACTCCTGCCAGGATTACGAAATACAATCCGGCAATGAGAAACACCAGGTCGATAAAAAAGGGCAGCCCCTTGCCGGTGGAGCTGAAGCGGGTGATCAGGTGCAGGAAGATCGCCAGGATCCCCTGCATCTCAATCCATAGCGATACCAGGCAGGTG
>JAWOHI010000308.1:0-4693 GCA_046485255.1 Bacteroidales bacterium | reverse complement strand
CCTCCCGCCGGACCCGCTCGCTGTCCACCAGCACCCGTACCGCCCGGGTGATCCGGACTTCCCGCAGTTCCTTGTTGAAATCCCTGGCCGTGACCAGGCGCGAGGCGGGGCCAAGGTATACCTGGGTACCATCGGAGAGGAGGAGGGTCTTGGTGGTCAGGTCGTTGTTTCGATATACCCGTGCTTCGCTGCGAAGGTAGAAGAACAGGCCGCTGCTGATGAGCAGCAGGATTGCGGCGGCTGCCGGAAGGATGAGCCTCAGGCGGGCGGGTGCCGGACGGTGCATTTCGGGGGCTTTATGATCCAAGCGGGCTGACAGCCTGAGCCAGGCCGACCGGGTATCTCCTTCAAAACGCTCCGTTCCGGCGTTCTCCAGAAATCCCCTGAGCTCTTCGAGGTATTGGCCATTGGCCTGATCGGCGGCCAGCCAATCGTTTACCTGGCTGATTTCCTGTCCGGTGGCTTCCCCGGACAGGAATCTGAATAGCAATGGATCGGTTATCATCGGATCTCTTTTGATCCTATGACACTTCAAAAGGTGGTTACCCCCCAAAGGTCAGGTTAAAATTTTTTCAGTTTTTTCTGCAGGGTTTTTCGCGCCCGGGCCACCTGGTTTTCGATAGTTTTGACCGTTACTCCCAGTGATTTGGCCACCGAAGCCTGACTCTCACCCAGGATCACCTGCCGGGTGAAGGCTTCGCGGCTCCGGGGCGGCAGTGCGCGGATGGCCTTGTTGATCTCATCGGCCAACAGCGGGTCGCCGGGATCAACCTCCTCAATGGATGGCAGCCAACGGTGCACCTCCACCGGGCTGGCAGCGTAGCTCTCCCTGATCTTCTTATGCCTCAGCCAATTGAGTGACTTGTAGTAGGTGGCGCCGAAGAGGTAGGAGCGGACCGATCCTTTAATCTTGAAATTTGATCTGTTCGTCCATAGGTCGAGAAAAAGATCCTGTACCAGCTCGCGCGCGGCCTCCTCGTCGCGGGTGACGGAGGTGCCGTAGCGCACCAGTCCGGGCCACAGGCTGGTGAACAGGAGGTGAAACGCGTGGCGGTCGCCTGCCCGGATCCGCTCTTTCAGCTTATGGTCTTCCGGGTTCACGCTTTTCGGGGAAGTGTTTCTTCACCAGGGCGAGGAACCCGTCGTGGGCCGCGCCGTTGGTGGCTACGTAGGTTTCGCCGAACAGGAAATCATCACCACCCCAGAAATCGCATACACGGCCTCCTGCCTGGCGGATCAGGACAGTGCCAGCGGCGACGTCCCAAGGTTTGAGATGGTATTCATAGAAGGCGTCATACCGCCCGCACGCCACATAGGCCAGGTCGATGGCGGCCGATCCCAGGCGCCTCACCCCGTGTGTTTTCTCCATCATCTCCCTGAGGGATTCCAGGTATTCGTCGATATAGGTGAAATCGGTATAAGGGAAGCCGGTGGCCACCAGGGCGCTGCCCACATCGGCTCGGCTGCTGGTGCGTATTTCGCGGCCGTTGAGCGTGGCGGGGCCTCCCTGCCAGGCGCTGAAGCACTCATCCGCCACGGGATCGTGAATCACCCCGATAACCAGCTCGTTACCGTCCATCAGGGCGATGCTGATGGAAAAGGGGCTGGCTCCGTGGATGAAATTGGTGGTGCCGTCGAGCGGATCGATGATCCAGTTGTAACGGGTGCCCCTGAAAGATGAGGTACCCTCCTCGGCAATGAAACCCGCCCCGGGCAGGATCAGGCCGAGGCCCGTCACCAGCCTTCGTTCCGACTCCTGGTCAACCTCGGTAACGAAATCCATCTGCCCCTTGGCCTGGATATGGCCCTCCTGCAGGTTGCCGAGCATCGACTTCAGGTATTCGCCAACCTCACGGGTGAGCGCTGTTACGGCATTGGTCAGTTCGCTTAATATCATAATCTGCTGATGATTTTTCCGGCTGCCGCGGGACCGGGAAGCAAGTCAAGTAATTGCACCATCGCGGTCTGGTGCAGGTAATCGTTATCGGCCGGAACTGCCACTTCGATGTAATTGTCAGTAAACCCGGTCATTAAGCCTTCGGCGTTGGTCTGTTCGAAGATGACCGGTCTGTCCTGTCCCAACTGGCTGCTGTAAAACCGGTTCTTAATCTCCTCGCCGATCTCGTGGAGGCGGTGGCTTCGTTCCTCGCGGATCCGGTGCGGCACCTGCCCGGGCATCGAGGCCGCCGGGGTCCCATCGCGCTCCGAAAAGGTGAAGACGTGCAGGTAGGAGAGCGGCAGGCCGAGCACGAAGGCGCACGCCTCACTGAAATCCTCGTCCGTCTCTCCCGGGAAGCCGGTGATGATGTCGGCCCCAATGCTGGTATCGGGCATTATCTCCTTGATTTTCAATACCCTGCTCTCAAAGGTGGTTCGATTGTACCGGCGCCGCATCAGGCGAAGGATCTTATCCGAACCTGCCTGAAGGGGAATATGGAAATGGGGAGCGAAGCGTCGTGAGCCCGCCACGAATTCGATCAGCTCATCCGGCAGCAGGTTGGGCTCAATCGAGGAGATCCGGAATCGCAGGATGCCCTCGACCTGATCGAGCGCCCTGACCAGATCCGGGAAGGACTCGCCTGTGCTCTTGCCGAAATCACCGATGTTGACGCCGGTCAGGACCACCTCTTTCAGCCCTTTGGAGGCCAGCTCGCGTGCCTGCTCCAGGATCAGGTCGGCCCACGGGTTCCTGCTGGGGCCGCGTGCGGCCGGTATGGTGCAGTAGCTGCAGGGGTAATCGCACCCGTCCTGCACTTTCAGGAAGGCCCGGGTGCGCTCCGCGACGGAGTGGGCCGGGAAGAAGCGTTCGTTCTCATCCAGTCCGCAGCTGTGGATCTCGGTTTGGCTCTTTTTCGTGATGTCCTTCAAATGGGCGGGGAGGTTGAACTTCTCGTGGGTGCCGAGCACCAGGTCGACGCCGGGCCAGGAAGCGATCTCCTTTGGCTTGAGCTGGGCGAGGCAGCCCATTGCCACGATGAATCCGCCGGGCGAAACCTTGACCGCCCGGTGCACCGCCTGACGTGTCTTGCGGTCGGCCGAGCCGGTCACCGTGCACGAGTGGATCACCGTCACCTCAGCCTCAGAACCGAACGGCACCCGCTCAAAACCCGCCTCCTCCAGCTGCCGGCCAATCTCGCTCGACTCGGAAAAATTCAGCTTGCAACCCAACGTGCAAAATGCCACCCTCTTTTTCATCTATCCAACTATCCAACTATCATCTATAGCAAATTGCTCGCCAACTCTGCCAAATGGCTCCTTACCCCCTGGATCAGGTTGACGTGTGCAAAGATATCCTGTCCCTTCATCTTGTCGGTGAAATAGGAGAGGCCGTTCGATTTGGTATCCAGGTATGGGGAGTCGATCTGGTGGATATCGCCCGTAAAGATCACCTTGGTACCCTCGCCGGCGCGGGTGATGATGGTTTTCACCTCGTGCGGGGTTAGGTTCTGGGCCTCATCGACGATGAAGAAGACCTTGCTGAGGCTCCGGCCGCGGATGTAGGCCAGCGGGGTGATGATGAGCTTCTCCTCCAGCAGGAGCTGGTCGATCTTCTGGAACTCCTTGCTACGGGAGTCGAACTGGTGCTTGATCACCGAGAGGTTGTCGAACAGGGGCTGCATATAGGGCTCGATCTTCTCGTGCGCGTCGCCCGGCAGGTAGCCGATGTCGCGGTTGCCCAGGGGGATGATTGGCCGGGCGAGGTAGATCTGCAGGTAATCGCGCCGTTGCTGCAGGGCGGCCGCCAGGGCGAGGAGCGTCTTGCCGGTGCCGGCCTTGCCCGTGAGGCTCACCAGTTGAATATCGGGCCGCATCAGGGCATCGAGCGTGATGGTCTGTTCCGCGTTACGCGGTTCGATCCCGTAGCATTTTTGTTTCTGAACGACGTGAAGGGCGCTGGTCCGGATGTCAAATATCGCCAGGGCGCTGGAATTGTTGCCTTTAAGGATCATATACTGATTGGCCTTGGGATCCATCCCCAGATCAAACTCCTCGATCGAAACCCCCTCGGGAGAGCTGTACAGCTTGTTGATCGACTCATCGTTCTGGTCGCGGATGGTGGGGATCCCCTCATACAGGTATTCGATGTTGGTCACCTGCCCGGCCTTGTAATCCTGCGCCTGCAAACCGAGGGCTTTTGCCTTGATCCTCAGGTTGATATCCTTGGTAACAAGGATCACCTGCTTGTCGGGGTTCTTATTCCGGGTATAATCGGCAATGGCCAGGATCCGGTGATCGGCGATCTTTTCCTCGAACGACTCCTCCATTTCGCGGGAGAACGGCTTGCCGGTCTCGATGTATAGGCGGCCCAATCCGCGGCCCAGGCTGATGCCCTCGGTGAACAGAAAATCTCCGGCCAGCTGGTCGAGCTCGCGTGCAAATTCGCGGGCCTGGAAATTGATCAGGTCGTTCCCCTTCTTGAACTTATCCAGCTCTTCCAGGACCGTGATTGGCAGGATAATATCGTGTTCTTCAAATTGATAGATGCATTTATAATCGTGGAGCAGGACGTTCGTGTCGATAACGAACAATTTCTTCTGGTTGACCATAGTCGTTATTTGAGTTCCGTTAAATATAAGTAAAATTGTATTCGATGAACTACAAGGAGACCACCGACTGGCTCTTCGCCCAGCTACCGATGTTTCAGCGGGTTGGTAAGGCGGCTTACAAAGCCAGCCTGGATACTACGCTGAAG
>JAWOHI010000270.1:0-7759 GCA_046485255.1 Bacteroidales bacterium | reverse complement strand
CCCGCGGCAAACTGCTTTGTAAAATGCCACCCATTGATGGTCATAAAGCTGAAAGGCGCCGGGTTGGCACTTCTCGGCGAACCGATCAGCAGCCCCAGATCGGTGATGTTGTAATAGCCGGTAAAAGCCTCCGGGCTCTTGTTGCCTGATCCGCCCGCTGGCGGGGCATCCTGCGCGGCAGCCGGGAGCAGCCCGGCGGCCAGGAGTACCGCAATGACCAGAAATTGTCTCATTTGTTCGGTTATTGATTAATTTATCCCATTGATAATCACCTTATTTACCCTTATCTGTGCGCCCTCCCTGACCCAGATGAAATAGGTACCGGCGGGTGCCAGCCTGCCCCCGTTAGTCACCCGGTTCCAGGTGAGCTTTTGCCCGGCGGCCGGGAGCTGCCCGCTGAACAGGGTGGCCACCCGGCTGCCTGCCAGATCGTAAACGGCCACCTCCGCCGTCACCTCACCGCCCGGCCCCAATTCCACGCTAAGATAGTCACTAAAGGGATTCGGATAACACCGTATCGTACGCTCCAAGGGCCTCTCCACTGGATCGACACCGGTCCCGTACACATTGAAGGAGACCCCCAGCAACGTCTCGTTGCCATTAAAGTCAGTCGCCCGGATGGAGAACAGGTGCGGGCCATCGGTAAGCAAATCGACCGGCAGGCAGGAGATCCGGTTGTTCACCGGGTCCCAGGTGGCCTCCACCTCGTGTCCGTCAACGCGGAGCCCGGTGCGCGAAAAATCGATCCCCACGCCGGTCTGGTCGTCGCGGATCACGGCCCACAACCGCTCACCCGGACCGATGGTGGCGCCTCCCTGCGGGTAGTGGTCGAGGATCTCGGGCGCCGTCTTATCGTGCGACGGGAAGATCTCAATACCAACCACATAGGTGCCGGAAAGGGTGATATCTGCAGCGACAGAGTCGGCGTGCGGATGAGCATCGGCCCCGATCAGCTCCCAGCCTATGGTCTCGGGCACATACCGGTAGAGCCGCGCCATCCCTTTCTCCTCATCGCCAAACCCGAGGTCCTGCAGCCGGTCATACGCGATGGAGAGGGTCAGGTGGAGCGGGTCGAACTCTTCGTTGAGCTCGCCGCTGGTGTTGAAGAGGCTGATATTGTACGAATCGCTCACCACGTAAAGGACCGACTCCCCCTCAGGCCCGCTCTTCAGGCGGCCGGGCAGCGGGTGGGATATCCTGTCGGAGCGATACAACCGCACCACCTCAGCCTCCAGGAACGGACGGTTGATGACGCCCCAATTGCGGGGGTCAAACTTTCGGATCACCACCTTGCCCCCGTTAACCACGTCGCCCGCCAGCCCGACGGTGTTGTCATAGGCGTCGATGGCCAGGCTGGAACCGGCGTCGAACAGCCATTCGCCCAGGGCCACGAGGTTGGAGATCCCGTCCTTGACCAGCCGGATCACCCCGTCGAAAAGGCCCCACATCTCATCAGTGATGGAGAAAAGGCTCTCCTGGCGGGTCACCCCGGAAAATGAAGCCAGCGGCAGGATCTGTCCGCGGGTGAAAGTGTACTGGTCAACCGGACCGGTGATCATATCCATATAGGCAAAGCTGACGCCGAACTCCAGCCCGGCGCCGAGTCCGAGGGCCACGTCAAGGCCCACCTTGATGTCGGCATTAAGGCCCCGGCCGGCCTGTTCGGTAATATCCATCGTGATATGGTCATCCAAAACCGTCATCTCCTCCTCGTTGAACCCGAAGATATCCCCAATCCCATTGGTCAGGGTCGCCGGACCGATCATCAGGTTGGGCTGTATGCCCTGGCCGTCGAACAGCTGGCCCACCGAGTGAACCAGGTTGCCGGGCGTGTTCAGGGCCCTGGAGATGACCGCCCGGGGGACCCGGATTCCATAATTGGTGCCTGTAAACTCTTCATAATAAAGCACATCCCCCGTTCCATACACCTGCATCCCCATATTGAAAGCCTTGAAACCGTCGGCCGTGGTGAAATCCGCATCCAGGGTCATCTTGGCTCCCATATCGCTCTTAAACAGGCTACCCAGATCATAGGACCCGAAATTGAGGTTGAGCAACTTGAAATCAAAGCCTGTGGCCAGGCCCAGCCCAAAATTGAGTCCTCCGCTCTGGATCAGGTGCTCAAAGGTGGCTTCCAAACCGATGGACGCACCCGCCTCCGCGAAGGTGAGCGCCGGAAGCCCCGAGCTTTTGCCCGGCGCGAGCTTGAAGCCCACCCCGATGCGCCCCTCGGTGCCCAGCCCGGCATTCCAGGAGTGGTTGAAGCTGTCATACACACGGTTAACATCCGGATTGACCGCCACCAGGGCCATCTGCACGGCCTTGAGGACCACACCGAACAGGGGGCTGACCGCCAGGCCGCCGATGGCCATTGTTTCGAGCAGGTAGGCCGACTTGGCCTTCAGCAACGTATTACGGTCGGTGAAGTTGGCCGGAAAGTACATCGCCTGCCCGACGGTTCCCTTGGTGGTGATCTCCACGCTCGCGCCCATCTCGACCAGGTCAATGCCGGTATTGATGGAGGGCGCCTCCAGCTTGCTGCTCACTCCCACCTCAAGACGGCGCGACACCTTCTGGTTTCCGCTCTGGTCGCGCTCGAAATTGATGCCCATCCCGGCCGAGCCGGATACCGAAACGGAAGCGGCCGCCACGGAAGCCCCTGCCCCCACGGCTCCTGCCATCCCTTTGGCCCCCAGGCTCCCGCCGGCAAAGAGGTCAATGTCCTGAGTGATCACCCGCCGTGTGACGTTCACGACGAAAGGCGCCGGCTTGTCCGCCATTACGATTTGACCCCCGGTCTGGCCAATGGCGTCCGGGATGGAAATCGTGTAGTTCCCGCTGGAGGCTGCCGTCCGCAGGTCGATCCAGAACTGCAGGATCCCGTTGCCCATATAGGCCCCGCCACACGGATACTGCTTGTTGCCGTATTTCATCAGGTAAGCGAATTCAAAACCCGCCGGCAACTCATTCTGATCCTGATCAATGAGATAGTAGAAATAGTTCACCGCCCCTCTTGAAAAGTCGGGGTTCCTCAAAGGCTGGCCATCCCAGGCCAGGAAATGGATCGTTAAATCCTCCATCGAATAGTACCGGTAATCCGATCCGCCCTGGTCGTACACCACGGCCGTGATCTCCACCTTTCGCGGATAAGGACCCTCCTCGTCGGCTATATACCTGGCAATGTAAAGGTTATGGATCTGCCCCGATATGGCGTGGTAGATGAACCCGAGCTCGGCCGAGGTGGGCGCGAAGAAGTACTGCCCGCCCGTCTCGGTCGCCAGCTGGCTCATCAAGGGCTCCGATTCGTTCCCCAGCCCGATGGAGTAGATGTTGATCCCGTTTTGGTTGGCCCGGGCAGTGATCACATCCGGGGTGGTAGCGCTCCGGTTGTCCTCCCCGTCGGTGAGGGCGAGGATGGCACGTACCCCGGATTGGGTCAGCACCTGGTCAACTGCCAGGTTGACGGCATCGAAGATGGCCGTGGCTCCGGTTGGTGACAGCATATTAATCTTATTGACAAGCAGCTGTTTATCCGAAGTAAAAGGTTGATGCACGGTCGCATTGTCGGCAAAGCCGATGAGACAGGCCTGGTCCTGATCGCCAAGGAGGTTGACGAAGTCGATGGCCGCCGCCTTGGCATCGCGCAGGCGCTGGCCGCTCATACTGCCGCTGCGGTCCATCACAAGAGCCACCTTGATGGGCTGGTTGGACGTTCGCAGGATCAGGTCGTAATCGGTAATGGGCGCCCCCTGCTCCGTCAGCTCCAGGTCATCCTTCGTCAACATTCGCACCGGCAACCCGGCCTGGTCGCTCACCGTGAAGTGGCACCGCACCACCGGGAAGGAGTCGACATCGATATGGAAAAAGTTGACTACCAGACCCTCCACCTCGCCGCGACCCTCCACCGGCAGGGCTAGCAGGGGCTGACCCTGGCTGCCGCCGTTGAGGTAGATGGTGTCGCGCGTCACCCCCTGCTGATAGAGGGTAAAGGAGAAGCGGATCGTGCGCGAGGAGTCGGGCAGGATCCAGAACCGGTCCGACTCGTACACCGACAGGCTGGATGAGGTGGTGGTGATGCCCGCCACCAGCAGGTCCTCGTCGCCGTCATTGCGCAAAACAAACGTGGTGTCGCGCCTGGTGCCGGTCGCCGCCTGGGGAAAGGTCAGCCTGGCCGGCTCGATCACCCCCAGGGTGCTCCCCTGCGAAGGTGCTGTCCGGAAATTGGCATAATTGACCAACCCCTTCACAGTCTCCCCCAATCCGCCGGGATTCCCCTCGTGCTGTGGCCCCGTGGGGTGCGCCCAATAGTTGTTCCCGGCCTCGGCGGTTCCGGTGCCGCGATTGTCGATGGCCGTCACGTTGTTGTAAAAATCGTTGTTCTCCAGGATGGGACTGGAGGTGCCGGTCAGGTAAACCGCCTCCTTGCAATGGAAGATCCTGGATTCGCGGATCACCGGCGAGGCGGAGGCCAGGTATAGCCTGACGGATTCGAACTCGCAACCGGTCAGCTCGCCGTCGGAGCCCGTTTTGAAATAGATCCATCCCGACTTGCCAGGCACCTCGTGAAAGCGCACCCCGTCGGCCATCAGCGTGCCCGTGCTCGAAGCCCCGGATCCCACATATAAATATCTGCCATTGAGCAGGATGGACACCCCCTCCCCGATCGTCAGCGTGGCACCGTCATTAATGGTCACCGCGTCGGCCAGCACGTAATCCCACTGCAGCGGGACCAGGGTGCGGTCGGCCGTCATCGTCCCCCTCAGCCCGATCCATTCGGCCGTGCTGGTGTTTCCTTCCATCTCCAGCCCCTCGTAGATGGCCATCCGCACGGGATAGAGCACCTCCTCGAAGCTGTTGCCGGTGAGCTCCACAGGTGCCCCGGCATCGGACTCGATATTCACGTACACATTGATTAAGATGCAGTTACGGATCTCGCCCCGTCCTCCATCCATAAACGTGATGGCCCGGTCGGTGCTCCCGCTGCCCATAAAGATGGCCCCGTTGGCCATTATCGTGCCCGCCGTGGAGTTCCCGCCATAGATGGTATAGGATCGCAGGTCAACCATCACCCCACTCGGGATCGTCAGCACCGCCCCACCCTTCACGATGATCGAGGCAGTCAGGTCAATGCTCCACTGGGTCTGAACCATCGTGCAGCTCTGCGTCACCGTGCCACCCAGGCCCATACGCTCCACCGGACTGGTATTGAACGAGCAGACCGGTATCCGGGCCGGGTTGGCAAGAACGGGGTAAGTGATGTTCCGGAACTGGTTGTGAGTCAGCCAGATATTAGGATCGGCATCCGACTCGACCTGAACCGTCACATTGTCCAAAACGCTCTGTGTGATCGTCCCCTTGCCGCCTTCCTTGAAGATGATCTTCCGGTCGGTCGAACCCGCTGCCCTGAACAGCGCTCCGCTGGCATACAATTCACCCGGCGTGGTGCTGCCGATGGTCAGGCTGGTGGTTCCCAGGTCCAGCGTCGTGCCCGGCGAGATGGTCAAGAGAGCTGAATTTCTGATAGTTACACCGGCCAACAGCTGATAGTACCAGTTGCTCTGCGGAAGCGTCCGGCTCTCGGTCAGGTTGCCGCTCAGCCCGATCTTTTCCTGGTCCGACTGGTTCCCGCTGAGTGCCGGAATCCGGTTGATGTCGGCCCTGACCGGATAGGCAATGTTGACGAAAGTATTGTTGGTCAGGTTGATGGAAATACCGGCATCGCTCGCGGCTTCAACAAACACCTGGTTGAACGAGCATCCGTTGATCGTTCCCCCACCACCATCGGCAAAGAAGATCTTCTTTTCGGAGGTGCTGGTGGTGGAAAAGGTGGCCCCGGTGGCCTGCAGGGCGCCTGCGGTGGAGCTGCCGATCTGCAGGGTGTAGCCGGCCAGGTTGATCCTGGCACCCGCCTCGATGGTCAGCACCGCTTCGCTTCGCACGGTCACGTTTCCTTTAAGGAGATAATCCCCTGCCGCCCAGGTGGTATTGGCGGTAATGCTCCCCGAGACCTCAGTCTGGGCCGGGAGGAGGGCCGGAAGGGCCGGAAGCAGGATGATCAATAAATACCGGATTGCTTTCATAGCTGAAACGATTAGGCTAATGATGATTAGTCTAAAGTTACGACAGTTTATCCGGCTTGAGGAAAAAAATTGTGTTTCAGGCAGAAAGCGGTTTGTCTCAGTGCCCTGACAGGAAGCGCACCGGGTTATCGGTGGCGATGGCCCTGAAGTTCTCCTCCCCGATGAACGCCCTCAGGTCGAGTCCAAACCGTCGCTCGGGGGCCTCGGTCTCCACCATATAAAAATCTGAGCCAAAGAGCACGCGGCTCCTGAGGTGTTCATTGGCCAGCAACACCTTGAGCAGCGAGAAGTACCCGGTGTCGCTCATCGTAAAGGAGACATCCGTATAGACATTCCCGTGGCTTTCGATCATCCGCCGGATGATGGTCAGCCAGTTGCCTGGCTCGACCGGCTCATCCAGGTAGCGGGTCCACCAGTAGCCCGATCCGAAATGGGCGAGGCAAATACGTAATTGCGGAAAGTCGGCAGCCACCTGCTCCCAGTTGGCCGGGTGCGAGAAGGTGGAGCAGAGGATCTTTTTGCTTGCCTTGGGGGCCGGAAGCGGGATCCGGGCATTCGAAAGGAGACTCAGCAACTCTTTCCGGTTTCCCCTGAAGTGCACGGGGTTGAACGGACTGCAGTGGGTGATCACCGGCAGGTTGTTCCCCTGGCAGAAATCATAGACTGGGTAAAGCCGCTCATCATAAGGAAAATAGCCAATAGGCGGGTAGATCTTAACCCCGCCGAAGCCCCACTCCCCGGCCGCCTGCCGGAGCAAGTCGAGGTGCCCGGGGCGCCGGGGATCGATATGGATAAAGGGAATCACCTGAGGATAAGTTGCCTTCAGCTCCGCCAGCTCCCGCAACTGTTCAGGATAGGGTCTCGGAACCGTCCCCGCTTCCATAAAGGCCAGGTCCATCGCGAGAATCACGAAACGGGTATCCTCCGGATAATGTTTCATACACTGCTCCAGGATTCGCCGCTGCGAGCCCAGCTTCCCCACCCGGACAAAACGGGCATAGCGCTCGAACAGGTCGTTTGAGGAGAAAGGGTTGATATGGTTCAGCACCTTGATCAGGGTGCGGGCGGCCGATTGGCTGGCGATCAGCCTCACCAGCCCGAACGGCAGGAATCTCACCGGCACGTCGATGTCCCGAAAGGTGTGAATGTGACAGTTATGTATCATTCTTTATTCTGATGATCAGTGATATAACCCGTTATCAGCCGGGCCGGCGTGATGTCGAACGCCGGGTTTCGCACGGCCACCCCGGAGGTTTCCACCTGCAGCTCCCCGCCGTCGCGCTCCTCGATCTGCACCTGATCACCGCTCTCCAACTCCGGATCAAAGGTGGTCTCCGGCGCCGCCACGTAAAAGGGGACTCCATTGTCGGCGGCAGCCAGCGCCTTCAGATAGGTTCCGGTCTTGTTGGCTGCATCGCCGTTCCGCGTGATGCGGTCGGCCCCCACGATCACCAGGTCCACCTCGCCGCGCCGCATCAGCAGCCCGCCGGCATTGTCGGTGATCACGGTGCAGGGCACCCCGTGCTGCTGCAGTTCGTAGGCCGTCAGCCTCGAACCCTGGTTCAGCGGACGGGTCTCATCCACCCAAACGTGGACCTTAATCCCCTCATCGTGAGCCATATAGATGGGCGCCAGTGCGGTCCCGTAATCCACGCAGGCCAGCCATCCGGCATTGCAGT
>JAWOHI010000241.1:0-5753 GCA_046485255.1 Bacteroidales bacterium | reverse complement strand
GAACATCCGCTATGCCGGCAACCCAAAGGTGGACACCAGCATTTCAGGAAGTGGCCGGATCATCTCCGAATAATTCCAGTGATCCAAGACTGAATGGACCCTATTGAGCTATTAAAGAAGTATTATCAAGTTGATTCGCTGGCTCTCAAGATCTTGCTTGGCCACAGCCTGGCCGTAGCCGGGATGGCAATGGAGGTAGCAGAAGCGAATGGTTGTTCGCCGGCGGAGGTTGAGTTCATCCGGGAAAGTGCGATCCTGCACGACATAGGAATTCTATATACTGATGCCCAGTCGATTGGCTGCCAAGGCGAACTTCCTTACCTGCTACACGGGGTCAAGGGTCACGACCTGCTGGTGGCCGAAGGACTGCCCAGGCACGCGCTGGTCTGCGAACGGCACACGGGCACGGGGATCACGCTGCGGGAGATCCGTGAGAAGGGACTTCCCCTGCCCGACCGCCCACTGGTTCCGGTCAGCCGGGCCGAGATCATTATCTGCTACTGCGACAAATTCTTCTCAAAAGACCCGGGTCGGCTGAAAGAGCGGAAGCATCCCGAAGAGATCATCAGGGAAATAGGAACTTTCGGGCCGGAAAAGACAGAGCTTTTCAGGCGGTGGCATCAACAGTTTTCCTTTTAGGCGGGTATTCCCGCTTTATTGAATTCCATCCAGCCGCTGCCGTGCGATTTCCGGCTCATTGCCGGTCCCATCGATCGGTCTGATCCTGAACCGGTATTGGTAGAACGGCTCCTCCAGGCAATATTGGGGATGGGTCCTGGCGCCCCAGGAATTATCCCCTCCAACGCCCATCTGCCGGTAATCGATATGAAGGCTGACCAGCTTGCGCGGGACGACATCCACCGTGTGACGGTTGTATTGTTGCGGATTGTCGAGGCGGGCGTCGTAATTACGGTGCGTACTGGTGAAATCCTCCCTCAGGTTGTGATGCGCGCTGAAGCAAATCAGCGGCTCACCGCTTACCAGCAGGCCCTGACCACGACGGTCGGTCAGGCTCACCCAACGCACGTCGGTCCGGTAACCGTTCTCCTGTGGACGGATGTAGGGCGTGTACAGGTCAGCCACGGCTGTCTTGTAAAGACCAACGAAAGAGCCCGTTCGCCTATCCCAGTAATTCTCTTCCGGTCCACGGCCAAAGTAGGCCACCTGGTCAAAAGCCGGTTGCAAAACCAGGTGCATCCCGATGCGCGGAATCTCGGGCAATTTCTCACGAAGGGCCTGATACCGGTAATCCACCACCACATCGCCCGAGCCATACACTTTGTAACGCAGGTTCAGGTCTGCAAAATGGCCCTCCTGGTCCTCAAGCCGATAGGAAACGTCCACCAGCGCCAGCCCGGGATTGGGTGTCTCCACCTGAAAATGACTTAAAACAGCTTGATCACCAGCATCTTTCCAGATAGCGCTACGCTCCGGCAGCCCGTTGCCAAAATCGTTGTCGATGGGCGCCCTCCAGAAATCAGGCTTGAGGGGGCCCCTGATCAGCTCTTTCCGGCCACTCTTCAGCGACTCGATCCAGCCGGTGCTCTTATTGAAAGCAACTTCAAACGCTGACCCGGTGAAGGTGATCCGGGCGGCGGATTCCTTTTTAACCAACATCTTGATTTCGGTGGCCGGGATCACCTCCCGGTCCTGAAAGGCCGGCAGTTTAAACTGTTCCGAAGCATATTCGTGGCCGGCCGGCAGGATGGTCCAAGCCTCGGCGCGCGTCAGGGTCAGCGTGAGGAAGCACTCGGCCCCCGGAGCCGGCTCTGGCAGCGTGTAGCCGAGGTCAAGGGCCGCGGTGTCGCCCGGCGGGGTGGCGGGACAGGGAATTGTTCCCCCGGAAAGCAGCCTCCCATCCTCCTCGATCTTCCAATTCAATTGAAAGCCTTCCAGCGAAGTAAAATCATAGTGGTTGGCAATCCCGACCCGGCCCGACGCCAGGTCTTCGGCGAGTAGTTTGACATACTGGTAAACTTTCTTCACCTCAATGAGTGACGGGTGCGGGGTGCGGTCGGGCAAAACCAGGCCGTTGATGCAGAAGTTTCCGTCCGTCTTGGTTCCTGGAGGGCCGTAATCACCCCCGTAAGCCCAAAAACGGCGCCCTTTTTCGTCGGTTTTCGTCAGGCCCTGGTCCACCCAGTCCCAGACAAACCCTCCCTGGAGGATGGGATAGGCCTCAATGGCATCCCAGTAATCCTGCAGATTACCCACCGAATTGCCCATTGCGTGGGCGTATTCGCACTGTATCAGGGGCCGCTCACTCTCCGGATGTTTGGCGTAGTTGACCATATAACGGATGGTGGCGTACATCGGGCACCAGATGTCGGTATGCCTATCGGTGGTATTGGTCGATTTCTCAGCCCGCTCATACTGCACCGGGCGGGAAGGGTCGCGCCTCTTGATCCATTGATAATCAGCCAGCATATTATGACCATCTCCGGCCTCGTTTCCCAGCGACCAGATGATGATCGACGGGTGGTTTTTATCCCGCTCCACCATATTGATGGTCCGGTCGAGATGGGCCGCGGCCCACTCCGGCTGATCGGCCAGGGTCACGTCCTTGTGGTATCCGATTCCGTGGGATTCGATATTGGCCTCGTCAATCACGTAGAGCCCGTATTGGTCGCAGAGCTCGTACCAACGCTCCGGCTGCGGATAGTGCGAGGTCCTGACTGCGTTGATATTGTTGCTTTTCATCGTCAGGATATCCAGTTTCATCGTGGCTTCGTCGATCACGTGACCGGTTTCGGGGTGATGCTCGTGCAGGTTGACCCCTTTCAGGTACACCGGTTTGCCGTTGACCAGCAGCC
The DNA here is from genome assembly GCA_046485255.1 of Bacteroidales bacterium. Taxonomy (GTDB): domain Bacteria; phylum Bacteroidota; class Bacteroidia; order Bacteroidales; family UBA12481; genus UBA12481. The sequence goes on along the minus strand of JAWOHI010000241.1, from coordinate 2,940 downwards.
GGGCATCGCTGATCTCCACCCTGCGGAAACCGATCCGGCGGCTGAGGGATTGAATCGGATTACCCTGCCCATCCTTGAGGGTCAGCAGCAGGGTGTACAGGGTGGGCTGCTCGGCCGACCAGGCCCGGACGGCCGGAAGGGTGCCGGTCAGGGTCAAGGCCTGAGTCGAATCGACCGCCCCTATTTCGCAGGTTTCATTGTGGAGCACCCGGGATCCGTCAAGAACCGAAGCCTCCAAGGTTACGCCGTTGACGGGCTGGCCCAGATTGCGCAGTTCCACGTCGAGTTTGAGGGTGCCGTCCCGGTAATCGTCGGTTAATCCGGCCAGGACAAAAAAGTCCCTGATCTGCAATGGATTGACCGAATAGAGATAGACATCCCTGGTTATTCCGCTCAGACGCCAGAAATCCTGGTCTTCGAGATAACTCCCATCCGACCAGCGGTACACTTCAGCCGAAACGGTGTTCTCCCCCGGGCGGAGCAGGTGGGTGACATTGAATTCAGCCGGGGTTTTGCTATCCTGACTGTAGCCAACCGGCTCACCATTGATCCAAAGATAAAAGGCCGAACTGACCGCACCGAAATGGATAAAAACCTCCCGGTCGGCCCACGCCTCCGGCACCGTAAAGCTCCTGCGGTATGATCCCACCCAGTTATCCTTTTTGGGAACCTGCGGGGGATCAGGGTGGAAGGGGTAGCCGGCATTCACGTAAACCGGATACCCGTAACCATTCATTTCCCAGTTGGAGGGCACCTCGACCAGGTCCCAATCTTGGACGGCAAAATCATCGCGGTAAAAGAATGCTGGTCGGTCATCGGGGGTACCTGAAAACTTAAAAAACCATTGTCCGTTGAGATTTAAATAGTTTGGCGAGGCTTCCCTGGAACCCTCCAGCGCCTCCGCGGGGGAGTCAAATGCGAAGAAGGAGGCCCGTGGGGCCTCTTTGCCGATGCGGAATACAGCAGGATTTTCCCATTCCCTTGTCACTTTATCAGGCAAAGCCCTGGTTTTCAAGAAGTCCAGACAGGCGTCATACACCTTGCCCCAGTTCGGGTTGGTCAATTCCGATCCAATCACGTGGGCTCCGGCATCCGGAAAGGCACGGGCCACGTTCAGGTCGGGTGGTGTCCCCAGTTCCCTGGTCATCCAAAGGATGGCCGAAACCAGCACGGTCTGGTCCTGGTTCTGTTCATCCTTATAATAGTATCCGGTGAAAACGGGCTGTTTCACCCGCCTGAAAGTCTTTTCATTCATCAGGTTATCAACCATTTGCTGCAGGTATACCGTTCCCTCCATCCGGTAGCGGTTATACCAGTATGGATCCGTGACCGTATCCCGCTCCAGTTCCCTGTACTTACCCCCGTTTACCTGCCGGCCGATCTGCAGACCCCAAGGCCAGGAGAGTATGAAGGCCAGGCTGTTGTTGATCCGGACATTAGGGGACAGGAGGATCAGGGCGGCCACATCCTCGGGGTATTCTGCTGCCGCCTTAAGGGCGGTGATGCAGCCGGTGGAGGTACCCATAAGAATCACCTTTTCCCCGAGGGCCTTGCCGATGGCGATCGCCTGCTTGGTTGACTCCCAGAGCTGGTCGGGGGTCATATTCAGGAGGGCCTCCTCCGTCTCAAGGCCGTGGTCGGCCATACGGGCAAGAAAGGCATTCATTTCCAACTCCTTGGCCAAATTGAGGTGGGTTGGATAACCCTCCATCCAACTGGCCGAAAAGCCGTGAAGGTACACCAGGCTATAGGGCGTTTTTTGTGGGGCCGTATCGCAGGCATAGACCACCCGGGCGGCGTTGCCCGGACGGATGTTGGGAACGAGGCTTTCAAGACTATCCACATAGCGGGCAGCCTCACCAGCGGTCATTTCCAGCCGGGGCATTTCCAGTTTGTATTCCGGCCTGGGCATCCTGGGTCCGGAAAGGAGGATAATGACAATCAGGGCAATCGGGGTAATGATTGCAAGAGTGATCTTTAATGCTCTGCTTTTCATAGGGTTTCAGTTTGTCGATGTTCAATTTCAAGATCACCGATGGTCAGCACATCGGCGATATGGAGGCACCTGATCCCGAGGCGCTGGTTCCGGATATAGGAATCCAGATGCATCAGGCAGGACATCTCGGTCGAAATGATATAGTCGGCCCCTGTAGCCAGGGCATTTTCCACCTTTCGGGCGGCCATTGCGGTGGAAATGGGTTCGTGCTTGACAGAAAAGGTGCCGCCGAAGCCGCAGCAGGTGGTATTCTCCTCCATTTCAACCAGTTGCAATCCTTTCACCTGCCTGAGGAGAATCCTGGGCTCCTCTTTCAGTCCGTATTCGCGCAGGGCGGCACAGGCATCGTGGAAAGTGGCCTTTGCCTTGAACCTGGCACCGGTATCCGTGAAATTCAGCACGTTGACCAGAAAATCGGTCAGTTCGTACACCTTGGGCTGGATCTTCCGGTAGGCATTCAGGTAGATGGTACCCTTGAGCAGGTTATCGAAATAATTGCGGATGTAGCCAGCGCAGGAGGCCGAGGGGCAAACGACCGGCCTTGACCCGTTGAAGTCCATCAGAAACTTGATGGCCAGTTCCCTGGCCTCATCCCGGTATCCCGAATTGAAAAGAGCCTGACCGCAGCAGGTCTGGTCGGGATTGTAATGAACGGTGCTGCCTGCCTTTTCCAGCAGGTGGAGGACCCGCCAGGCGGTGTCGGGGTAGAGCTGATCGATGAAACAGGGAACAAAGAGGTCGATTTCCATTGTGGTTTAAAAATAACCAAAAACCAAGATGGGAATTTGTCGTCCCGTAATATTTTCGGGATCAGAGAATCGAGGCGGCAATTTTTTGGATGTTGTCGGTGCGGCCCATCGTAAAAAAGTGGATCAGCGGCACGCCTGCCTGAATCAGCTCCCGAACCTGGTTCACGGCCCACTCGACACCGACCTGCCTGACCG
>JAWOHI010000155.1:0-8158 GCA_046485255.1 Bacteroidales bacterium | reverse complement strand
CACCCATCCGGACCATCAGCCCCGGCCGCGTGTTCCGCAACGAAGCCATCTCCGCCCGCTCACACTGCATCTTCCACCAGGTGGAAGGCCTCTATATCGACCGTAACGTCTCATTCGCCGACCTGCGCCAAACCCTCTTCTTCTTCGCACAGGAAATGTTCGGCCACGATACCCAAATCCGCCTCCGGCCTTCCTACTTCCCGTTCACCGAACCATCAGCAGAAATGGACGTCTCCTGCACCCTCTGCGGCGGCAAAGGCTGCACCCTCTGCAAACATACCGGATGGCTCGAAATCCTCGGATGCGGAATGGTCGACCCCAACGTGCTCGAAAACGTCGGGATCGATAGCCAGGAATTCACGGGGTTCGCCTTCGGAATGGGCATCGAACGGATCGCCCTGCTCAAATACGGCATCCGCGATATCCGCCTCCTCTTCGAAAACGACGTTAGGTTTCTCAAACAGTTCCAAAGAACTATTTGAGAAACCATTTACGATTTACCCTTCACCATTTAAATTGTAAATGGCAATTTGTAAATTGTAAATCATTGAATCTCAACCTCGTACGTTATGGCCACCGTTTTCTTCAGCGTTTCGCTAACCCCACAGTACTTCTCCTGCGAGATGTCGATCGCCTTGCGGAGCTTTTCGTTGTCGAGGTCCTTGCCGGTGAACCGGTACACCAGGTGAATGGCGGTGTAATGCTTGGGATGCTCCTCGGTGAGGGTACCGATCAGCCTGATCTCCATCGTCTCCACCTCCTGGCGCATCTTTTTGGCCAGTGAGATCACATCCATCCCCGTACACCCACCCAACGAAGCCATTAACAAGGGCTTGGGAGTGGGGCCCAGATTCTCCCCGCCAACACCCGGAACCGCGTCCATCATCACGCTGAAGCCTTCCACCTGCGCTTCAAAGGCCATATTGCCTTTCCAAATGACTGAAATCTCTTTTTCCATCTTTTTTGGGGTTAAATTATATATATTTGCCGATCGGACAAGACTGACATTTATCAGGTTTTCGTTCGGTATTTTTTAGACCAGCAAGGAGGAGGAATGAAAAACCTTCAGCATATACCGGCCTGCGAAGACTGCCTAGTCAACGGACACTCCCTGTTCAGGGAACTGACCCCGGAAGAGATGGAGACCGTCAACAACGGAAAGGGCTGCAGCCTCTATAAAAGGGGAAACATCATCTACCACGAGGGAAACCGGATCAACGGATTCTATTGCGTCAACAGCGGCATCGTCAAAATCTACAAGACCGGCATCGACGGCAAGGAACAGATCATCCGCTTCGCCCAAAAAGGCGATATCATCGGGTTCCGCTCGGTCCTCAGCAAGGAGCTCGCCTGCACTACCGCCAAGGTGATCGAGGATGCCGTCCTCTGCTTTATCCCGTCGGAAAACCTCTTCTCCCTCGTCAAGGAGAACGCGGCTTTTTCGATGCACCTTATGCAGCTGACTTGCAGGGAGCTGGGAGATGCAAACAACTTCATTACCGATATCGCCCAGAAAACCGTCCGAGAGCGCCTCGCCGAGATCCTCCTGCTCCTGATGGATACCTTCAGCCTGGATGACAAAAAGGTGCTCCAGATATCCCTCACCCGCGAAGAACTGGCCAATATGGTCGGAACAGCTACGGAATCAGTCATCCGGCTGCTCAGCGAATTCAAGAACGATAGGCTGATCGACCTCCACGGACGAAAAATCAGCCTCCTCGATATCCCCGGTCTGAAGAAAATTGCTAATTTTTAGCTTTCTTTCAGTGTTAACCTGCCGGCATCCTGGCGCCTGCGCTATGCCGCGCAAAAAAACCGGCCTATGAAAAAAGTAGAGAGTTTCTCCTGGATCTACCATTTTGGCAGATTTTGGATCCGGTTCAGCTACCGGTATATCTTCTACCGGCGAACCGAAGTGCGCGGGCTTGAAAAATTCAAGCCCGATGAACCCCTCCTCTTCGCCCCCAACCACCAGAACGCCCTGATGGATGCGCTGGTCTTCGTGACTACCCTCAAGCAGCAGCCGGTCTTCCTGTCAAGGGCCGATATGTTCAAGAAAAAATTCATCGCCCGAATTCTTAACTTCTTGAAAATGTTGGCGGTGTACCGAATCCGCGATGGATTCGATACCCTGGGCAAAAACCAGGAGGTGTTCGACCGCTGCAGCGAAGTGCTGCGCTCCGGCCACTCCCTCTGCCTCTTCCCCGAAGGAAACCATAACTCCCAGCGCTGGTTCAGGCCCCTGAAAAAGGGACTCGCACGCATCGCCTTCGAGGCTGAAAACCAGTCGGATTTCACGCTCGGACTGAAGATCATCCCCACCGGCATCGATTATTCAAATTACGATAATGTCCCCGCCCGACTCACCATCAGCTATGGCGACCCGATCACCATCACCGACCTGAAGGAGCTCTACCGTTCGGAACCCCAGAAAGCGATGCGCGAGCTGAACAGACGCATCAGGCAAAATATCGAGCCCCATATGATCGAAATCCCCTGGCTCGACGTCTATGAGACGATAATGGACCTGAGGCTGATCTACGGTCCCCGCTACCGCCAATTGCTGAACCTGCCATCAAGGACCCTTTTCAACAAGTTCGACGCCGACAAGCAGATGATCCGGTTCCTCGGCGAAAAGAGGGAGCACGACCCCGAAGGGATGGCCGGGCTTAACGAGAAGGTGACGGAATATATGAGCCTGCTGAGGAAGCACAATTACCGCGACCACATCCCGGCACGCGCCCCGTACGGCTTCTGGAAACTGCTCTGGAACACCATCTGGCTCGGGCTCGGCTTTCCGCTGCACCTCTATGCCCTGATCACCAACTACCACCTGTTCAGAATACCGCTGTACATCTCGCGCCATTGGTTCAAGGATCCGCAGTTCAGGGCCACGGCGGCCTACGTCATCAGTATGGCGGTGATGATGCCCATCTCGTATGGCATTATGACCCTGATCGTAGGATTGATATTCAAGAGCTGGTGGATCTGGCTCCCCTTCCTCCTGTCGCTGCTGCCGGCAGGCGTCTATATGCTCCATTATATGTTCGAAAACCGCAAGTGGCGCTCCAGGATACGGTTTACCTGGTTCACCGCCCGTAAACGGCCGGATGAGCAACGGCTGCTCCAGCTAAGAAAGCAGATTCACGAACAGATGGATCACTGGGTCTTGCCAACCCTCAACACCTGACGGCTACCGCCATTCTGTACCGACAGCAGGTAAACACCCGGCCGCAGGCCATTAACGTCGATCTGCCTCGGACTGCCCGGATCGAGCGGCTCCTCGATGCGTACGGATTTGACCACACGACCGTCCAGACTGATGATCTCCACCAACGACGGGCCATTGAGCCATACCGAGGTGCCGATGGTCAGCCGGTCGGTGAACGGGTTCGGCCAGGCACTCAGCGCAAACACGGGCTCCTGTGCCGGAATGTCCTCGATGCCCGTGAAGGTCTCGATCTTGAAATCCCAGATGCCCCTGCCGTACGTGCCAAAACGGGCGGTCTTCATCGAAGGCACATAATCGACCGACCACCACGTCTGCTGCGGCGCACCAACGCCGGAGAGGTCGTACCAGCGGTCCTGCGACTTGATATAGACCCAGGGCGCCACCTCCGAGGCGGCAAACAGCAGCGACCCATCCTCGTTGCTGGTCATCTCAAAGATCAGCGTATTGGGCAGGCCGTTGTTCATCGGCTTGAAAGTTTCGCCGCCATCGGTGGTTACCCACACCGGGCTCCCCGAATAGCCGCTTCCGGCGAGGTAAATGGTGTTGATATCCTTTGGCGAGGGGACGATGCTGTTTCCGTAAAAATAGTGCGAATCGGGGCCCCTGTTGGTCGAAACCGACCAGGTGCTCCCGCGGTCGCTCGAGAAGTAAAATTTGCCGGCCGAATTGAGCACGTAGCGGTAATCCCGGTTGATGGGCGAATAGGCCATCGACGAAATCCAGGCATTCTGATTGCCTCCGCCGAAATCGTGCGGGTGTTCGGTGTACCTGACCGTCCCATTATCCCACTCGAGCATCCACAAATGGTTCCCCGTGGTGGTGGTCCCCCCGCCCAGCCAAACCCGCTTCGGATTGTACGGATCAGCCATCAGGGGAGGCATCCAGAAATGGTTCTTGCCGATGAAATTCCACATCGCCAACCCGCCGCTCCCCGCCGCGTCCGGATAATACATCGCAAACCCGGGGTAAACGGTCCAGAGACTCACCCCGCCGTCGCCCGACACGATATGGCCATAGTCGCCGCTGATGGTCTGCTCAAACTCGGCAATGCCGGTCAGGGAACTTAACGACCGCTGGAAACCCTGGTCCTGCGAACCGGCATAGAGGATCTCGTTCCGCGTCCGGTGGGTGTAGGTAGTGTAATACTGACTGATATTCAGGCCCGAAAGCGAAACGTTTCTCACGCTCTTCATCTGGTCGCTCGACAGGAAAGTGCCGCCATCGGTGCTGATGTAAGTGATCTCCCGCCCATCCTGGGTCTTGAAAAACTCAATTTCAGGGATGTCGGCGTGCAGTTTCCTCAGCATATCGCCGTAATATTCGCCCCAGCCGTTGACCAGCGTCCAGGTAATCCCGCCAATCTCACTGTAATAGGCCTGCACCCCTCCAAAAGCCACCAGCTTGTGATTGGTGGTCGAGACGGCAAAGCTGTTGGCCATAAAGGGTCCCTCGCTGGCCGACCCGCGGGATGCCCAGGTCACGCCGTCATCCGTCAACCCGTAGAAGCGCGTGCTGCCATCAATCCGGTACATCGCATAAAGCCGGTCGCGACCCTCGGCCGTCGTTCCGGCCAGCTGGATCTGCTGGATCTCACCCGTGCCAAACACGATCGGCACATCCGCGATCTTAACCATCTGCGTACTGTCTTCCAGCCGGTAAACCTGGTTGCGGTCGATCAGATAGACCGTGTCCTTCCCAAACCGGTCGGTCCAGAGGTCCGATTTGTTCGACCCGGCTGTCCGCAGCAGACGCGTAAACGTGCTGCCAAGGTCAACCGACCGGAACAGGTTCAGGTAGCCTGACCGGTAACCCAGGACATAGATCGTACCGTCGGCCTGGCTAACGGCCCTAAGCTGATCATAACCGGAATAATAGGCTTCAAACCCCTCACTGGTTTTCCAGGTGGTTCCCATATCGTCGGTATAGTGCATACGCATCCGGTGATTGGCAGCCAGAACCCTGGTGCCTCCCTGTTCATTCGGGAAAGCTCTTAAAAACAGAATATTATCGATACGGTAGGGATCAGACAGGGAAACCCAATCTTGTCCATCGGGGGTGGCCGACCACACCTGTCCGCCCGCCGAAGCAGCATAGAGCCGTTCATTGGCAAAATCGATGTCCACGCAATGAACCCGACCAGCCAGGTTCTTGCTTCCTTTTTCAAACCACCTGCCTGTCAGGATACCGTCGGCAATCGACTCCATCGAGCCGCTTTTCAGTCCTGCCGCCCGCGCCTGCTGAAGTGCAGGCAGCCGGTTACGGTAGAGCTCCAGCCGCGTCTGCTGATCCATCTCACGCCAGTCGACCCCCGGTGCCGCCTGGTGCATCTGTTCAATCCACTGCTCCCTAAGATGCTTTTTTTCAGAATCTTCGGAGATTTTCTTCTCAATGGGCTCAGGCATAAGCCGACCCGGTACGGCCAGGATCAACGCCAGGATGATCGCCGTAACCGGCAAGGCAATGCCCGGTATGAGCCAATACCTTTTCATTTTTTTACATTTTAAATCAGAATAACCTCGTCTGGGCCGACCCGCTGATCTTCCCGAGGTGAAGATACGCCTTTTCCGTGGCTTCGCGGCCACGGGGCGTCCTTTTCAGGTAGCCCTCCTGGATCAGGAACGGCTCATAAACCTCCTCGATGGTCCCGGGCTCCTCGCCCACCGATACCGCTATGGTGGATAATCCGACCGGCCCGCCGTTGAACTTGTTCACGATGGACGAAAGGATGCGGTTATCCATCTCGTCAAGCCCGTTCATATCGATATTCAGGGCCAATAAGGCGTGCCTGGTGATGTCGAGCCCGATTTTCCCGTCACCGATCACCTGCGCGAAATCCCGCACCCGCCTGAGCAAGGCGTTGGCAATCCTCGGGGTGCCCCGGCTTCGCATCGCGATCTCCACCGCCGCCTCATCCGTTATGGGTACCTCCAGGATGCGAGCCGAACGTCTCACGATCGAATTAAGCACTTCCCGATTGTAATATTCTAAATAACAAGTAATTCCAAAACGTGCCCGCAAGGGGCTGGTCAGCAGGCCCGAACGCGTGGTGGCCCCGATCAGGGTAAATGGGCTCAGGTCGATCTGGATGGAGCGGGCACCCGGACCGCGATCGATCATAATATCAATCCGGTAATCCTCCATCGCGGAATAGAGGTACTCCTCCACCACCGGACTCAACCGGTGAATCTCATCGATGAAGAGGACATCGCCCTTCTCCAGCGAGGTGAGCAGTCCAGCCAGGTCGCCCGGCTTGTCAAGCACCGGCCCCGAGGTCAACTTCATTCCCACGTTCAGCTCGCGTGCGATGATATGCGATAGGGTGGTCTTGCCAAGACCAGGAGGACCGTGCAGCAGGACGTGGTCCAGCGCATCCCCGCGCATCAGGGCGGCCTTGACAAAGATCTTCAGGTTGTCAACCACCTTCTCCTGGCCGGCGAATTCACCAAACTGCAAAGGCCTGAGCCGGTTCTCGAACTCCCTCTCCGACTGTTCAAACCCTTCTCCCCTAATATTGATTGGCTCCGGCATATCCTTCCGTTTAATCGATTTCCAGGTTAACCCGAATACCGTCAACCCGTAACAGCAAATCATTGCTGTAAACATACGAAATCACCACGTTCCCATCCTGGTCAAACACCCACCAGGTCTTCTCCTTTGATCCCATCCGGTAAAACTGCTCCTCCTTGATTTTACCGTTCTCGTGAAAATACCGGTGACGGCCCTCCGGATTGCCCTGTATATAACTACCCTCGAACTTGAGGGTTCCATTGGCAAAATAGTGCCGCCAGATGCCCTGCCTCAAACCGGCCTGATAGCTTCCTTTCTCAACCTGATCGCCAACCTTCAGGTACCAAGCCCCTTCCTCTAGCCCTTCGATGAACTCACCGCGGGCAATCTCTTCCCCTGCCATATCAAACTCAACCGACATCCCATCCTCACGGCCCCTGAGGTAATTTTCCTCACGCCTCACCTGCCCTCCTGGATAGTACCAGGTCCATAACCCCTCCTCCAACCCGTTCCGATAGTTACCGGTCTGCTCCAACTCCCCGTTCGGGTAATAAAACTTCCACAAACCAGTCCGCTTGTCATCCCGGTAATTACCCTCCAGCCTCACCTGCCCGCCGGGATAAAAGAACTGCCAAAACTCCTCCTTGCCCCCCTTGTCGGTAGTGATCCCTGTCGATACAACCTGGCCGCTGTTGTCATATTCATCGGTCCTGGCGCGTGACTTGTCCCCGATATACTCCCGGTGAATGCCAATCGGCACGTTGTTGATGAAACTGCCACTGGAGATCAGGTTACCATCTTCATCATAGCGGTTCCTCACCTCAGCCTGGATTTCGTCGGCTATACCTTCCTCTATCAGTTTTCCTTCTTCATAAAAACGGCTCGACAATAATCTACCCGATTGGTTGTACTCCCTTGAATATCCGTTTAATAAGCCGTTTTTGTAGTGCGATTCCGACCGGATGTTATCGTTTTCATAATACTCCCGCCATACCCCCTGCTTCAACCCCCGGGCATCAGTCTGATTGATGTACTCCCTATCTATCATAAAATCATTATGATACCGGTAGATCACCTGAACCAGTCCATCCCTGTACTCGCGGGTCAGGCCATGCTTCTTACCATCGCGGTAACGCACCACCCGTTCCAATTCACCCTTCTGATCATAGTAATAGGAGAGCCCCTGCCGGATGTTATCCACGTACAGCTCCTTGAACAGTGGCAAGGTCTGCTGATACCGGTTGTGAAAGCCGCTCTTTTTACCGTTCAGGTAGCTGATCTCGTCAGTTAGGTTTCCCTCTTCGTCGTAAAACTTCCAGGTCGAATCCAGCTCAAAGTTGGTCCGAATCCCCTCCGATTTCACCCGTCCGTTCACGTGGTAGGATACCCATCGTCCATCGGGCTTGCCATCCCTGACCA
>JAWOHI010000137.1:0-7583 GCA_046485255.1 Bacteroidales bacterium | reverse complement strand
AGAGATGAAGGAAGTGGCGGAGGCGGATATGCTGGAAGCGATCCAGTTTGGCCACCAGGAGATCAAGAAGCATTGCAGGGTTCAGCTCGAACTCCGCAGCGAACTCGGAATCAACTGGCCCCGTGAGTACAGCCACGAGGTGAAGGACGAAGAATTGAAAAAGCAGGTTGAAGAGGCCTGTTATCAGAAAGTATATGACATCGCCCGTGCACAGATGCCTAAGCACGAGCGGAATGACGCCTGGGACCTGGTCAGGGATGAGTTTATCGCCACTCTTGGTGAGGAGGTTGACCCGGCTGTTAAAGGGATGGCCAAGCGTTATTTTCACGACGTGATGAAGAAAGCCACCCGGAGGTTGCTCCTGGATGAGGGGATCCGCCTGGATGGCCGCAAGACGGATGAGATCCGGCCCATCTGGTGCGAGATCGATTATCTTCCCTCAGCGCACGGCGCAGCGGTTTTCACCCGAGGAGAGACCCAGTCGCTGACGACGGTCACCCTCGGCACCAAGCTGGACGAGAAGATCATCGACGAAGTGCTGTTGCAGGGTAAAGACCGCTTTTTACTGCACTATAATTTCCCGCCTTTCTCAACCGGGGATGCCCGCCCGATGCGTGGCCTCAGCCGCCGCGAGATCGGTCACGGCAACCTGGCCCACCGGGCCCTGAAAGCAGTAATGCCCGGTGTTGAAACCAACCCGTACGTGATCCGCATCGTTTCCGATATTCTTGAGTCGAACGGATCCTCCTCCATGGCTACCGTCTGCGCGGGCACGCTCGCCCTGATGGACGCCGGGGTCAAGATCCGCAAGCCGGTTTCCGGCATCGCAATGGGGCTCGTCATCGATGAGTCGGGCAAGTATGCCGTCCTGTCGGATATCCTTGGTGATGAAGATCACCTGGGCGATATGGATTTCAAGGTGACCGGCACACGCGACGGGATCACCGCCTGCCAGATGGACATCAAGGTGGACGGGCTCTCCCATGAGATTCTCGCCCAGGCACTGGAGCAGGCCAGGGTCGGCCGTCTGCATATCCTCGACAAGATCACCGAAACCATCGCCGAGCCGCGCGCTGATTACAAGCCGCACGTGCCGAGAATCGAAACCCTGAGGATTCCGAAGGAGATGATCGGTGCCGTAATCGGAACCGGCGGAAAGGTGATCCAGGATATCCAGGCCCGGACCAACACCATCATTACCATCGAAGAAATTGACGGATACGGTTTCATTGAGGTGGCTGCCCCCGACAAGGAGGCGATTGATGCCGCAATGGCCATCATCAACGGAATCATCGAGGTTCCTGAAGTCGATACGGTCTATACCGGACGGGTGGTTTCCATCCTGGCTTTCGGTGCATTTATTGAGTTCCTGCCCGGCAAGGAGGGGCTGCTCCATATCTCCGAGATCTCCTGGAAGCGGTTGAATACCGTCGAGGAGGAGCTTCAGGTTGGACAGGAGGTGGAAGTCAAGCTGATCGAAGTCGATGAGAAAACCGGCAAGTTCCGCCTGTCAAGGAGAGCACTCCTCGAGAAACCGGAAGGATACGTCGAAACCGCCGAGAGCCGCGGGCCAAGAGGTCCGAGGGAAGGCGGCAGGGATAACCGTGGCGGTGGAGACCGCAGGGGCGGAAACGGTCGTGGCGACCGCGGCCCGCGTAGAAACTTCGACCGCAGGTAGGAAAACCCCTTTAAGATCATACTGAAAATCCCTGCTTTGGCGGGGATTTTCTATTTTTAGGGAATGGAAATAAGAGAAAGATATCCCAGCCCCTACCGGTTTCTCGTGGTGGAGGGTAATATCGGGGCTGGCAAGACCTCCCTGGCCGGGCGGATAAGCAGGGACTACCAGAGCCGCCTGATCCTCGAGCGGTTTGCCGATAACCCCTTCCTCCCCAAGTTCTACCAGGATCAGGAGCGATACGCCTTCCCGGTTGAAATGGCCTTCCTGGCCGACCGGTACAATCAGCTGAAAAGGGAACTGCAGGATCCGGATATCTTCTCCCCGATGATCACGGCCGATTACTATTTCATGAAATCCCTGATCTTCGCTGCGAATACCCTTGCGGGTGATGAGTACAGTCTCTATTCGCAACTTTTCCACATCATCTACGCCTCGCTGCCAAAGCCAGACCTATATGTTTACCTGCACCAGGAACCCCACAACCTGGTGGATCACATCCGCCAGCGCGGTCGCGACTACGAATCGGCCATTACGGTGGATTACCTCCTGAAGATCCAGAACGGCTACTTCGACTTTTTCCGTCAGGAGGCCAATATGAGAATCCTGATCCTCGATGTCAGGGCGATCGACTTTGTCGGAAACAAGGAGCATTACGAACTGGTACTTGAAAAGATCTTTGCCCATACCTACCCGGTGGGAGTCACCCGCATCATTCCCTGACACTTTTTCCGTGGTTTTCAGCCTTATGAGCGCCGATTTAAGCGGTTTTTAATCCTTTATTTTCAAAACATTTATATTTTTGCCATGATGTGGAAATTCGAATAATTAACAAAATAATGCTGATCAGTATGAAGAAAATCAACTCAGGCTTAGTGCTGGCTCTCGTGGCCATTTTTATGCTATCCGGATGCAGTGGGCTCAAGAAGATGCAGAAGAACGCTTCGGATATCAAGTACCAGGTTAAACCGGCAGTGCTTGAAATGCACGGGGGTAATGTGAATGTGGCCATTGAGGCGACCTATCCGGCTAATTTTTTCAATAAGAAAGCGGTGGTGGTTGCCACTCCGGTCTTGAAAACGGCCGCAGGTGAAGTGGAATATAAGCCCCTCACCCTGCAGGGAGAGAGCGTTACCGCCAACAACAAGGTCATCAATTACAAGACCGGTGGAAAGGTGACCTATGAAGGCACCCTCCCCTATGAGCATTCGATGCGGGTTGCCGAACTGTACGTGATGGCAGAGGCTTCGATGAAAGCTAAGAAAGTGAAGTTCGAGCCCGTCAAGTTGGCCGATGGGATCATCGCCACGCCGACCCTCCTCGCCAAGGAGAAGGGCCAGCTGATCGTGGCCGCGGATAAGTTTCAAAGAGTTCTGAGTGAAACTTATGGCGCTGACATTATGTACGATATCAATCGTGCCGAGGTGAAAAAATCGGAAATGACCTCCACTGATGTGGCTGCACTGAAGAACAAGGTGAAAGAGGCCGATGCACTCGAAAATGTCAAGATCAAAGGCATCGACGTTTCGGCTTACGCCTCGCCCGACGGCGAACTCTCCCTCAACGACAAACTGGCCAGGGAGCGGTCGAAAACGGCTACCGCCTTCTTCAAGAAAGAGTTGCAGGGTATGAAGGTCTCCCAGGCAGCCCAGGACGAATTCTTCAAGCTGATGTCAACCGCTGAAGACTGGGATGGGTTCCAGGACCTGGTTTCCAAATCCAATATCCAGGATAAGGACCTGATCTTACGCGTCCTTTCGATGTACAGCGATCCGGTGATCCGCGAGCGCGAGATCCGCAATATCTCGGCAGCCTTCACTGAACTGGCCGACCAGATCCTTCCCCAGCTCCGTCGTTCCAAACTGGCTGTCAACGTCGACATCATCGGCAAGTCGGATGAGGAGCTCCTCAGCCTGGCCACTACCAAGCCGGCCGACCTGAACCTGGAGGAGATCCTGTATGCCGCAACCCTGACGGACGACCTGGCCACCCAGAATGGCATCTACAAGGCGGCAACCGTTCACTTTGTCAACTGTTTCAGGGCTTGGAACAATTATGGAATGACCTCCGCCCTGATGGGTGACATGAACACCGCCCGCACCGCTATCGAGAAAGCCAACAGCCTGAAAGGAAATGATCCGGTCATCCTGAACAACCTGGGTGTCCTGGCCCTGGCCGAAGGCAACTTCGACAAGGCAGAAGGACTCTTCCGCAGTGCTGGTGCAGCCGGTAGCGAGGTTGACCAGAATATGGGCGTCATCAATGTCCAGAAAGGCAACTACACGCAGGCTGTCAGCAACTTCGGCACTTCCTGCCTCTTTAACGCAGCCTTGGCCCAGACGCTGAACAAGGATTACGCCAAGGCGCTCAAAACCCTGGATTGCGTTCCCGGCCAGGACCCGAAAGTGGATTATCTGAGGGCCGTTGTTTACGCACGCCAGGCCCAGGCTGCCCAGATGTACAAGTCGCTCGAGGATGCCATCGGAGCCGATGCCACCCTAAAGCAGACAGCCAAAACCGACCTGGAGTTCGGCAAGTATTTCGAAGAAGCCAAATTCAAGGCTCTCGTGAAATAAGAGTTGACACCAAAAACAAAGAGGCTGTCCGTGGGGGCAGCCTCTTTTTTTTAAGGGAAGACTTATTAGTTGCCCAGCTGGAATTTCACCGGAATCGTAAAAGCCACATTCACCTTTTCGCCCCGCTGCCTGCCCGGTTCCCACACCGGGGAAGATTTGATCGCACGGATGACCTCATCATTGAAAACCGGATTGTCGCTTCTTACTATTTCAACCCCCCCAACCGTTCCATCCGGCTTGACGATGAAAGAGACGAAAACCGTACCCTGGATGCCTGCCGTTTTAGCCGCTTCGGGGTACTTGACGTTCTTGCCAACCCAGAAACGGAAACTTTCGAGGTTGCCCCCCTCAAATTTTGGCATCTCCTCCACGATCAGGAATACATCCTTTCCTTCAAAGGTAGGTCGAGGCTTGGATTCTCCAGCAGGCATTGGTGTGCCGAGGGCAACCTTCGAGACGCCGTCAATCCGGCCTTTGATCTCGTCAATGTCGGCCTTTGAGAACCCGGCCTTGGTCAGCTCTTTTTCGACGGCCATTTTGGCAATCTCTTCCTTGCTCTTTTTAGCCTGGTCCTGGGCGGAGGCCGACCAACCGCTCAGCAGGATCATCCCGGCGATCACCGGGATCGCAAGCAGATAACTCCAGCCTGCGCTTCGATTTTGTGTTTTTTTGATAAGCATAGTAAGTCTTTGTTTTAAATATGATTTTTTGTTGAAAGGATGAGCAAGGATAAACCCGGGTACCATAAACTGATGTCCTACGAGGATGCGGGAATAGTCCGAACGGTTGACGCGGGAGGCCGCTTCGTCGGCGATGTACTCGTGGACCAGGCTGATCCTTGCGGCCAGCAGGTGAGCGGCGGGGTTGTAAAAGAAGAGCACCCGGATGGTTAGCATCAGCAGGTTGTCGACCGAATGCCATTGGCGGATGTGAACTTTCTCGTGCTCCAGGATGGTCAGTGCTTCGGGTTTGGATAGATCAAATGGCCCCGGGAAGTAAATGGTCCTGAAGAAGCTGAACGCTGACCCATTGGTTGAGCCCTCAACAATCCGGATGCCATCCTGCCTGGTCACCCTTCCAGCCCAGGTGCGCCAGGATAGACGAATCACGACGGTCAGGACAACGGCCACTTGCAGGATGATCAGGATCGACCAGATAACCGGGATCAGGGTAAGGAGTTCCACGCCGCCCCGGGCTGTGGTCACCTCCGTAGCGATGGCAGGGTTGTTCGAAATGGCGAGACCTTCCTCCAGGGGAAAGGGGAAAAGGGGCCCCGGAACCCGTCCCAGCTCAAAATGCCAGGGCAGCCAGGGCAGGATCACGGCCAGGAGGGTGCCTCCCAGCAGGTAGAACCGGTTGGCCTGGAAGAGCCGCAAGCGCTTGAACCCCAATTCATAAGAGATCCAGACTGCAACCAGGAACAGGTTGGCCAGCATCCACTCATTTAAATGGTTCATTGCTTGTGCTCTTTGAGTCTTTCAATCAGTTGCAGCAGTTCGTTCATCTCCTTCAGGTTCAGCTTCTCCTTCCTCGAAAAGCTGGAAACCATCTTTTTAAGGCTACCGTCGAAGTAATTCTCCAGCATTTTCTTCATCGAGAAATGGGAGTACTCCTCCTTGCTGATCAGGGCAAAATACTGGTGGGTGGTACCGAACACGTGATGGTCCACGAAACCCTTCGACTCCAGGATCCGGACGATCGTGGAAACGGTGGTGTAGGCTGGCCGCGGCTCCGGCAGCCCGGCAACGATCTCTTTGACGAATACCGGCCCGGTAGCCCAAATGACCTGCATGATCTGCTCTTCTGCTTTTGTCAGTTCCCTCATCATAACTGTTTTATGTAAATGTACAACTAAGGAATTAAAAGAACAACTAAAAATTTAGTTAAATTTACTAGTGAGTTAGTTGAAAAGGCAAGCGGGTTGTTAGCCTTCAGGGTAGGGATCCCGGCTTTTGCCGGGATGACAGCACGCTTTCGCCGGGATGGGGGCGACAGACGGATTACACGCTGCCGATCAGTTCCCAGAGAACGATGCCGGCTGCAACGGCCACATTGAGCGAGTGTTTGGTGCCGTGCTGGGGGATTTCGACGGAAGCATCGCACAGGTCGACCACCTCCTGCGACACGCCACGGATTTCGTGGCCCAAAACGATGGCGATGGGGGAACCCTTTGTTTGGGGAGGTGAGAGTGAGGAACCAACTTGCTTGAGGGAGATGGAGCCGGTGGTCTGCTCGATGGCCAGAACGTTGTAACCCTGCTCTTTAAGCGACACGACGGCGTCGGTGGCCTGCTCAAGGTACTGCCAGTCGACCGACAGTTCGGCACCCAGGGCACTCTTGTGGATGTCGCGGTGAGGCGGCGGGGTGCTGATCCCGCACAGGATCAGCTTCTCGACAAGGAATGCATCGCACGATCTGAAGATCGAGCCGATATTATTAAGGCTCCTGACGTTATCCAGGACCACGGTTACCCGGTTTTTCCCGGCCGATTTGAACGAGGGGATATCCAGGCGCCCAAGCTCTTCGTTGGCGAGTTTTCTCATTATTCCCAATTTGACGCAAAATTAACGCATACCGTCAGGATTCACGTTCCTGATTTCCGATTGACTCAAAAAAGTTGCAATTTTAGCTGCTCATTAATCCTTCTCAATTAAAGACTGGCTTATGAATCTACATGAATATCAGGCAAAAGACTTATTAGCCTCCAGCGGAGTCCCCGTTGCCGAGGGGATAATGGTTGAATCCGTTGACGCTGCGGTGGAGGCAGCCCGCACGATCCAGGAACTGACCGGCACCGGTATCTGGGTGGTCAAAGCCCAGATTCATGCCGGAGGCCGCGGTAAAGGGGGAGGGGTCAAAGTGGCCAAAAGTCTCGAAGCGGTTCGGGAGCACGCTGCCAATATCCTGGGAATGACCCTGATAACCCCGCAGACAGGACCGGAAGGCAAGCTGGTGAGGAAGCTTTTAGTCCAGCGTGATATGTATTATCCAAAGGCTGACGGACAGTATGACGTGAAGGAGTTCTATATGGGGGTTTTGCTGAACCGCAAGACAGGCCGGAACATCATCATGTATTCAACGGAGGGAGGTGTTGATATTGAGGGAGTTGCAAAGGACACTCCACACCTGATCCACACCGAGGAGATCGATCCTGGGATCGGGGTTCAGCCATTTCAGGCCAGGAAGATTGCCTCCAACCTGAAACTTCAGGGAGCGGCCTATAAGAACATGGTGAAGTTTGTAATGGCCCTTTATAAGGCTTACCTGGCATCCGATGCTTCGCTATTGGAAATCAATCCGCTGGTGAAGACCTCTGATGATCAAATATT
>JAWOHI010000061.1:0-5310 GCA_046485255.1 Bacteroidales bacterium | reverse complement strand
GAATTCAGGTTAATGGTGGATGGGAGCTGGGACGGGAACCAATCGGTCAACGCCAGGCTGGACGGGCATATGGCCCGTTTTACCTTGAACGGATATCGTTTTAGAGATCTGGATATCAATGGATTGGCTTCTGGGCGCACCTATGAGGCCACCCTGGTCCTGCGCGATCCGAATATCAACCTTGAGCTGGATGGCCGGGCCGACCTGGGAGGGGTGGAGCCAGAATATGATTTTAACCTGGTGGTGGCGGGAGCCGACCTGGCCGCCCTCAACATTGACAAACGGGACTCGGTGTCACGGATCGACCTGCGGATGGAGGGACGCCTGATCGGGCGGAACCTGGATGAGATGAATGGAGAGATCCTCATCACCAACTCGGTTTACGAAAACAGCCGGGGCAAACTGCCGGTGTCGGAGCTGAGCCTTATATCCCAACCCGACTTGGGCAGGAGGAAACTGACCCTTTCATCGGAATACATCGATGCACGGGTTATCGGGTATCTGCACGCTGTTGATCTGGTTACGGAGGGTGCCACCCTGATCAGCCGGTTCATTCCAGCCCTGAGTGTCCGTGGCCGGGAGGCAGGTGCCGGAAAGAACGACTTCTCTTTTAATGTGCACCTGAAAAACCCGGGTCCGGTGACCGATATTTTAACTCCCAGCTTTCAGTGCAAGGATAACTCCAGGATCAGCGGGTCCTACTCGTCGGCCGGTCGCTCGGTGTACCTGGAGGGGACCTCGCCCCAGTTCGTGGTGGGCGGGAGCCAGTTCACCAATTTCAATTTCCAGCTTGGAACCGAGGGGGACCGGCTGCTGCTCACGGCCGACCTGGCCAAGCTGCAGCTTGACAAGAATACCTATTTCGAGGATATGAGGCTCACATCCAGTGTTTCCGACAACCTGCTGGAGGCGGGATTGAATTGGAACAATACCGCCGGATTCACCAATTCGGGTGGACTGACGTGTCAGGCCCTTTTTGAGCCTGACGAGGAGGGAAAGGTCAGCACCACCTTCCGGTTTCCCGCAGCCGAAATCAATTTCAGGGATAGCATCTGGCAGATCGATCCCTTTGAACTGGTGCTCAAGACCGGGTTAATGAAGGTTGATCAATTGATTATCAGCCACAACCGTGAATCAATGACTGTTAGCGGAGCCATATCCGCCAACCCCTCCGACACCCTGTTCCTTGCTTTCAATCAATTGAATCTCAATAATATCAACCAGATTACACAAGCGCGCAGCTTTGAGTACGGCGGGCGCCTTTCGGGGACAGCCCGGCTGTTTAACCTTAGAAGCAAGGGGATGTTCCTGGCGGATATGGCCATCGACAGCCTGATCATCAACGGGGAGACGCTGGGGCATACCGTCATTTCCAGCCGGAGCGACGGGTCGGGCGAGCCTGTTTATATGGACCTGATCTCCAAGCGGGGTGCGATCAACACGATCAAGCTGCAGGGATCGTTCAACCCGGTGAACGACAGCCTGGATTTCAACCTGGCGCTTGACAAGTTGAGGCTGAACCTGGCCAATCCCTTTGTGGCGCCCGACTTGCAGGATATCCGGGGGCTTGGATCGGGCCAGATCCGGATCACCGGCACACCCGGACGACCAGAGCTGAACGGCAGTTTGCTGATGCAGAAAGCCTCATTCCTGGTGGACTACCTCAATACCCGCTTCTTTTTTACGCATACGCTGGAAATTACCCCGTACGCTTTTTGGGTTTCGAACCTGGATATCCAGGACGAAGAGGGCAACCACGCCCAGGTCAACGGTGGAGTGCGACACGACCATCTGAAGAATATACTTTTTGATTTCGCCCTTAATTTTCAGGATTTCATCCTGGTTAATACCACGGAGGCCCGCAACGATGGCTATTGGGGACGCGCCTATGCCACGGGTACGGGGACCATCAGGGGGGCATTGCCAAACCTTGCGTTTGATATTCGAGCCCGAACAGCAAGAAGAACAAGATTCTACGTCCCGGTTAGCGTGACAGGCGAGGCGAGGGAGATCGATTTCATCACCTTCGTGGAGGCTCCCAACGATGATTATGATGGTGACCTGCTGGATTTTACCGTCAAGAAGCGGACGGATTATGAGGTCAAGTTATACGGGGTCTCGGTCGGTCTTGACCTGGAGGTCACACCGGACGCCGAGGTACAGCTCATTTTTGACTCCAAGGTGGGCGACGTGATCCGGGGCCGGGGAAGCGGCAACCTGCGCATTGCCGTAGCGCCGTCGGCCGGTCTCTCCCTGACTGGCGATTTTACCCTTGAGCAGGGGGATTATCAACTGACCTTGCAGAATATGCCGGTCAAACGCTTTGAAATTGAGCCCGGGGGAACCATCAAGTGGACGGGCGACGTGGCCAACGCACAACTGGACATCGATGCCGTATACCGGACCAAGGCTTCCCTGTTTGACCTGCTGCAGGATGAATCCAACAGCGACCTGATGCAGCGGATTCCGGTGGAGTGTCACCTCCTGATGACCGGGTACCTGGAGAGCCCGGGGTTCAGGTTCAATATCATCCTGCCTCCCAACAGCAATGAACTGGCCCGCTCGCAGCTCCAGAACCTTACCGAGGAGGATATGAACAAGCAGGTAATCGCCCTGCTGATCCTGGGCCGTTTTATGCCCCTGCAGGGCTTTGCTTCCGGCACTTCCCGTGGGTACGAATCGGCGGGTATCTCCACCACTACCGAGGTGCTCTCCAACCAGCTAAACTACTGGCTATCGCAGATCAGCAACGATGTGGATATCGGCCTGAATTACCGTCCGGGCGACGAACTGACCAGCGATGAAGTTGAGGTGGCCTTGTCGACCCAGTTGCTTAACAACCGAATGACCATCAATGTGAACGGTAATTATGATGTACGGCCTGTCAACGCCAGCGCCAACCAGTTGGTGGGCGACGTGGAAGTTGAATACAAGATCCGGCCATCCGGCAAGTTGCGGGTGAAAGCTTTCACCCGGGCCAATGATCACTTGTTGTATGAATATGCTCCTTATACCCAGGGTGTTGGATTGTTTTTCCGCGAAGAGTTCGACTCCTTTGCCGAGTTGTTTGGAAGGTATTGGGACCGTCTGGGTAAAAAGCAAGAAAAGCAGTGAACACTTTGATGATCAAAGAAAAAAAATAGTTCGAACCAAAAAACCTGAAACACTATGTTCATTTTAATGGTGGTCATCTTCATCCTGGGTTATCTGGCCATTGCCCTGGAACACCCTCTGAAGATCAATAAGGCCGCTTCGGCCTTGTTGATCGGTACCCTCACCTGGGTGGCTTATATCATCGGCCTTCCTGAGATTCTTTTGCAGGGGTTCAGTTCATCGTGGAACGAATTTCTCCTGGCCAATCCGGATGCCAATACGCGCCACGAGATGGTCCGGTTTGTTGCCGAGCACGAAGTGCTTGAGCATCTTGCAGATACCTCAACCATCATCTTCTTCCTGCTAGGCGCGATGACAATCGTGGAGATTATCGACCAGCACCAGGGGTTCAAGGTGATCACCGACAAGATCAGGACCACCAACCAGGTCAAGCTGATGTGGATTCTCTCCTTTGTCACCTTTTTTATGTCGGCCGTTCTCGACAACCTGACCACCACGATCGTGATGGTGACTCTGCTGCGAAAGCTGGTTTCTGACCGGGAGCAGAAGTGGTTTATGGCGGCCCTGATCATCCTGGCAGCCAACGCCGGGGGCGCCTGGTCGCCGATTGGGGACGTGACGACCATTATGCTTTGGATCGGGGGGCAAGTAACCACGGTGAACATTATCCTTAAGGTCATCCTTCCGAGCCTGGTGGCGATGATCGTGCCCCTGCTGATCATCACGGCATTTTATCCCAAGAAGGAGGTTGTCCGTCCAGAAGTCGACCAGATCGAGGAGCAGACGTTCATATCTCCCGCACTGCGGGTGGGTATCCTTTGCCTGGGGGTTGGGTCCCTGCTCTTTGTGCCAGTCTTCAAGACCATTACCCATTTGCCTCCTTATATGGGGATGCTCTTTGGTCTCGGAACAATGTGGGTGACCACCGAGATCATTCACCGGGGCAGCAACCTGACCGACCGGCGGAAGCTGTCGGTCGTGAAGATCCTTGAAAAGGTGGATGTGCCCACGGTGCTCTTCTTCCTTGGCATCCTGATGGCAGTGGCCAGCCTGGCGTCGGCCGGTCACCTCGACCTGCTCTCGGGCTGGCTGGATGAGAAGGTTGGGGACATCTACGTAATCAACCTGATCATCGGGGCCTGATGGAAGCGGGAACCATCCAAAGTCGGGGGAACGGGGCGTTATCGTCCGCTGAATGGGAACTGGAATGGGCGGTGCTGGAAAATGATCTGGTGGGATTCGTCCCTGCGGAGGAAGTCCAACAATTGAAGAAATTGGATGCGCAGGCCCGGGCACGCGGAGTACGATTGTTGCACGTTCCTACCTATTTTGCCTGGGGTCGTGCCTGAGCCTCAAAAAGAAGTATAATGCCCTCCGAAAGAATATTGGAGGTTGGTTTTGGAATTTACCCCATTCGAAGAGGAATCTCTGGAACAGAGCGAACCTTCGCAAAATTCTCAATCTGTAAAACGATTTTTTATCGATCTGCTGGAAACGATCGTCCTGGCCGTTGTCCTTTTCTTTGCGATCAACGCTGTTTCTGCGCGGGTGCGCGTGGATGGTTTCAGCATGGTGCCCACTTTGCAGGACGGCGAGTATGTGCTGGTGAACCGGCTGGCATACCGTACCAAACTGCCCGAACGCGGTGATATTATCGTGTTCGCCTCTCCCCAGTCCACCGACCTTGATCTGATCAAGCGCGTGATTGGCTTGCCCGGTGACATGGTCAGGATTTCAGATGGCGCGGTCCAGGTGAATGGCCAGGTGTTGGATGAGCCCTATATTGCGGCCGCGCCGGTCTACAACGGCGAATGGAGCGTGCCGGAGGGCAAATTGTTCGTGCTGGGTGATAACCGCAACGACTCGTCCGATTCACATGCATGGGGATTGCTTCCAATTGAAAATGTAATCGGTAAAGCGATCCTGATCTACTGGCCCATCCCCGAGTGGAACCTGATCAATCATGTCGAATCGGTGGCAGCCATTCGCTAAATATCTTTAGAAATTATGACTGACATGCACATTCTACTTTCATTGCAAACTGTTTTTCGAGGAGAGCCGGCATGACCGAACTCGATCTGCCCAAACCCGCTCCATGTACTGAATGCCAGGCTGGTATGATGCAGGTACGGTATATTACCTATTTTACCTGGTTGGGTGACGAATTGATCACAGTCCCAAATTTCCCGGCATGGA
>JAWOHI010000404.1:0-4790 GCA_046485255.1 Bacteroidales bacterium | reverse complement strand
CTGATACAAGCACCGGAGAGATCATAAAGGCTCAAATAGGACTGGCTTTGCAGGTTGTCTTTGAATTCAATATGAAGGATATCTCCGGCAGGGTTGGGATAGATCCTGAGGTTCAGTTCCTTTGTCTGCATCTGGCTGATACCGGTGGTCTCAGGAAACAACCAGAGGAAGGCCGCCCTGAATTGTGACCTCCAGAACTGCTCGTTATGCTGTCCTCCCTCCACCACTTCAGTCTTGACCTCATCTGGAGGAAAGCCGATGAATAGCAGGGTATCCCGCATTTGAAGGACCCGGCTTACCGTGGATGAACCTTCACCGGTGCCAACCAGTTGGTACATCCGTATGGGATGCTGCCTGCCGGCTTCCCTGGCAAAAGTCCACAGAGAATCAGAAAACCAGTAGGATGGCGAGAAGACGCCGGCCTTGCCAAATATATCCGGTCTCTCCATTGCCCCAAAGAATGATATGAGTCCTCCCATCGAACTGCCCATTATGCCGGTGCTTTCAGGTCCGGGTCGGGTTCTGAAGGTTGAGTCGATTAAAGGCTTTAAATTATTGGCGATGAATTCGATGTAAAGCCCTCCCTCACCGCCACCATAGGTCGGATTGACCCAGGGGGAATATTCGTTGATCCTGCGGGTGCCACCATTATCAACGGCCACGACAATCGGCACCTCTTTCCCTGATTCCGCCAGTTCGTTGAGGTTTTCATCCACCATCCACTCGCCGGCAAACGAGGTGTAGGCGTCGAAAACATTCTGTCCGTCTTGCATGTACAAAACCGGGTAATCCCTATCAGACTCATCGTATCCCGGCGGCAGGTAGACCCAAACCCTGCGGGTCCGGTTAAGTTGAGGCATAAAAACATCCGGGGTGAGCTTGATGACATTCTTCGCGGCCGTGGTGGCACCGCCGCTGCGGTCGGCCCAGTTGTGAACCGTCAACCTGACCGTATCGGCACCTCCAAAAGTGTATCTCCTGTTGGCGATCTCCTCTCCATTGGGGCCCTTCTCAACCTTGTCCCACCCTCCCCTGGTGAACTTGTACTGGATCTGGGTGCCCGCCGCCCGGGCCGGCAGGGTTATGAACCATAAGTCCTCCCGGTTCCTGGCCAGCGCGTATTCGGGCGACGCCGGATTCCATCCGTTGAAGTCTCCGGCAATGTATATGAGGTCCCCCTGGGGCGTATATCCGGGGATCGATTCCAGCAGGAAGGTTACCTGGCCATGTGCCGGTTTAGCCGCCGCTGCCAGCAGGGCCACCAGAATGAACAGATTAAGGATCAGTTTCATAATCATCAGGTTAAGGTAAGGTCATTCTGACAAGCTCACTGATTGGCGGTCATCCCGATCACCCGGGCGCGGTAGGTTTCGGTCACCGGGATCTCGGGGTTTTCAGGTGCGGCCATCAGGGCGGAGTATCCGGTTTTGTTTTTTCGTAAAAGCTTAATTTTTAATAGGTTGATCATAAAAGAGCGATGGCAGCGCACCACCGGGTAGCCGATCAGCTCCTGTTCCAGCTTTTTGAGGCTGTTTCGGAGGAGGAATCGGCCAAGCTTCAGATTTTCAACATAATGGATGTTGACATAATTCTCATTGGCCTCGATGTAAATCAGGTCGTCGAGGTTCAGGGTCAGCCTGACCTCCCCGTTTTCATCGTGAAAGCGTATAAAGCGCGGTTTCCCGGCCTGGGATTTCTGCCGCATCAGCCGCTCGAGCCTCCGCCTGTTGTCATCCCAGGCAAAATAGAGCAGGCTGATCAGGTAGGGGATGAGGAGGATCAGGGCGGTGTTGAGAATAGCGGTATAATAAACTTCGAACCAGTAGCGGGGATCCTTGAGAAAGACTTTTTCGATCATCATGAAGAAGCCGGTCATGGCCAGGATCTCGAGGGAAATCATCAACGCGTAGCCCCGGAGGGTGATATCGTGGCGCTTGCGGATCTGGTTCATCACCACGCGACTGGTGATGACCACCAGCATTCCGATGACCACAACGAATCCGGCATAGAAGGCGAACTGCCCCGGGTTGAATTCAAACCACTCCTGGGAGCCAAAAGGCCGGTAGATCAGGATGAACGCATAGGCGAAGATGGAGGTGAAAACGATCTGGATGACCGTATTGAGGGGCCTGACGAAGAAGTCGGGGATCGGTTTCCTAAGATTCATAAGGCAAAAATAGGGAAAAAAGGGTTGACGCCCCCAAACCGGTCAATGCCTGTCATAGAGGATGTTTTCCCAATCAAACCAATTTCCGGTGGCATTGTCGCGTATGCCCCGCCAGTCACCCTCTTCGGGTGAGGTCAATCCCTTGTCGCCATTGGAATCGCCCAGCCGGGCATCATCCTTGTAACTGGTAAAGTATACCCCTGTACCATTGTGGTTTTCAATGGAGCCCAAACCAATTTCGTAGGTAATCTGATTATGTTCCATGAACTTCAATACGACGCCGTCACCCAGTGTCCAGGTTGCGGCAAGCCAGAGGTCGGTATCATTGATAACCAGGGCCACCTCGGTTTCCTCCCAGCGGATGTCCACGTCGGTATCCCTGGTATCGACGAAGATGCACTGAAAAGCATTGACAACCGATTGATTATCAGGATTATGAAAACGGTTGGAATTGTCCAGGCTCATGGCCGTGTTGATGCTGAGGGCCTTGATGTTGCCATAGAATACATTTGACCTGACAAGGGTGCCGGCACCTGCATAGGAGCAGTCGAGAGCGCCCTCGTCGCTCCAGGTTCCATCATTGAACGCGAACAGGCAGTTTTCGACTGTGGCCACCGATCCGGCGGAAACCGAGAGGGTGGCGACCTGATTTTTCCCGCCATAAAGAAAATGGCAATAGACAAAGGCTGACCCATCTGTTCCGTTGGTATTGATTTTCTGCCAATCGCCCATTCCCGGAGCGGAGGCGTCAAGGTCGCCATTGGTGTCGCCACCATGGTCATCGTCCTTGTATGAGGTGAAAATGATGGGCTTGTCAGCCGTGCCCCGGGCCATGATCGACCCTTCCCCGCTCAGGCTCAAGGTGGTTCCATCCTCAGTGAATTTCACAATAACATCCTGCTCAATGGTCAGCTCAGCCAGGACATAGAAGTCCCAGGCCTTAATGACGTAAATATGACCCGAATACCAGGTGGTGGGTTCGGTGATGTTCTCTTCCACGACGATAATGTGATCGTCGGTTTTTTCGCAGCTCCCCAGGCCGAAAAGCAGCAGCAGGGGAGCCATGCGCACCAGTGATTTCATTCCCGTTGTCATGATAGTAGGATTTAATAGTTCAGGACCAATAAGATACAATTTTTTTCCCTGCGGCACAACAGAATACCTGATATATGATGACTGGGCTCTTCGCTGCTTGGGAAGGATGAAGAGGCTCTTTTTCATCCCTCCATTTCGATTTTCGTCCCAAAAATGGCCGGATGGTCACGCAAACCAGCGGGTGGTCCCACCCCTCTTGACGGCTCTCCGGGAAGCCCTTAATTTTGTTGAAATATTTGATGTTCCGATATGGATTACACTGATAATCAGATTTTGCTGAAAGGGCTTTTTCGACTCGACCAAACAGAGATCCGGCTGCCGGAAACGGATGTCAGGATCGTGAACTGCTCTTTTCGTTCGCCCATTCAACCGGTTGACGACACGTGCTTCAAAGAAACGATGTCCGATCCCGGACGGGCACTCCTGGTTCGTCAGAGCGAGGCCAATTCCAATTTCACCTATCCGGTTTTCATGCCTGAGGAGAAGGGGCCTGCCCAGGGAGCCATCATCCTCCTGCACGGCTTGAATGAGCGGCAGTGGAATAAATACCTCTATTGGGCCCAATATTTATGCGAGCAAACAGGGAAGGCGGTGATCCTGTTCCCGATCGCCTTCCACATCAACCGGTCGCCGGAGTACTGGAGCGACCCGCGCCTGATGTCGGAGGTGTCGCTCAAGCGGACCACGGTGGCAGATGCCGATGACCTGGCCACGCCATTCAACGCGGCTTTGAGCACCCGGCTGGAGAAGCATCCCGAATGGTTTTGCACCTCAGGATTGCAGAGCTGCTATGATATCATCTCCCTGTCAACCGATATCCGGGATGGCCGGCACCCGCTGTTTGAAGCGGGCACCCGGACCGACTTTTTCGCCTACTCGGTCGGGGCTTTTCTGCTGGAGGTCCTGCTCCTGGCCAATCCAGACGGGTTATTTTCAAGATCAAGGAGTTTCCTTTTCCTGGGTGGCAGCACGTTTGAGCAGATGCGGGGAGTATCCCGGTACATAATGGACCGTAGGGCTTATGACCGGCTCGACCAGGCTTTTCTGAGGCAGGATCCGGCCGTGGTAAGGAACAATATCCATTTACCAAGGCTCTCCTCTTTCAACCAGCTCTGGACCTCCTTCCTGTCGGTGCTGAAGCTCGACCTGATGGCCAGGGAGCGGGAGGAGTCGTTCCGCTCCTTATCCGACCGGATTTCAGCGGTGGGGCTGGCTCGCGACCGGGTGATACCGGGCGGCTCCATACTGGCCACTCTTCGGGGCAATCGCCGCCCGAGCGGGATCCCGGTCAGGATAATGGACTTTCCGTACCCCTACATCCACGAAAACCCTTTTCCCGTGACCCAGCCCGATATCCGTCGGGCGGTTGACAGTTCCTTTCGCGACGTGTTCGGTCAGGCCTCCCGGTTCCTTAGAGCCTAAGCAAGGTTTGAAGGTTTAATTATCTTTGACGCGGACCAATCGTCAAACCTCATCGTGAATCCCATACTCGTTCTCGCGCTGGTGGTGATCACCTCCTTTCTGACTC
>JAWOHI010000333.1:0-14170 GCA_046485255.1 Bacteroidales bacterium | reverse complement strand
CCGTACTTAAGGAGAGCCTCGACAACCGGAACGAGCGCATCATTCTCTCCTCAATGGACGGCTTCGAGGTGTACAAGATTGCCGACATCGTCCGTTGCGAAGCCAATGGCAGCTACACCATCTTCTACATCAAGACCGGGCAGCGGATCGTCACCTCCAAGACACTGAACAATTTCGAAAAACTGCTCTCCGACCTCTCCTTTGTAAGGGTTCACAGCAAGCACCTGGTCAACCTCGAGTTTGTGAAAAAATACATCTCCGGGCGCGGAGGCTATATCGTTTTTGAAGACGGAACCCAGGTCGATGTCAGCGAGCGTAAAAAAAAGGAGTTCATCCAGCGGATGAAAGAGCAGGCCCGATCCACCTGACCTTGCTATTGGCTCCTCCGGCCTGAAAAACGGCCCTAAATGGATTGCACCTTATTAAAACCGTGCTTGCCAGCATTTTTTTAGCATTTACTTTGGCATTTAACGACAAATTGTCTTAATTTTCCACTAAGAAAACTTGTTAAAACAAACGCTTATGAAAAGATTTACGCTGATTACCATTATGCTTCTGATCTTCGCCGTCTCCTACGGGCAGAAAGTGAAGACAGTCAACAATCACGTTCCTTACAGCAAGGAAGTGAAAATGTTGCCCATCCAGAAGGATTTGCAGATGAAAGCAGAGGGCGAGGTATTCTATTCCGAAACCTTTGATTTCGCCAATCCGGCTGATCCGAAAGGCTATACCCTGCCGCAAGGATTTATCGTAACGGATGAGAGCGACAACGGGTTTTTCTGGGTCTGGCGCGCCGGCACCGACAGCATCAAGGGCCGGTACACCTTCGAGCCCGGCCACATCTATTCCAAAACACCGGAAGACGGTTATTTCGTTTTGCCGATGGATGAGTACAACTGGCGCGACAACGTGTTCACGCAAGTAGGTGGGACCGCCTGGTTCCAGTTTCCCCCGATCGACTGCTCCGGCCGCTCATCGGTAATAATGAAATACCGCCAGAACTTCCGCGCCTGCTGCGGAGCTCCCAACGTGAAGATCCTGATCAGCCTCGACGAAGGGTTGCGCTGGTCGACCATTGACAGCCGTTACGAAACTGCCATCAACATTCATTGCATCAAGCCGATCGTTGAGGTGAACATCACCGACATCGTCGCCGGGATGCCCAATGTCTGGATACGCTTTCAGTGGAACGACAACAGCCACTACTACTGGGCAATCGACGACTTTGAACTGTCCGAAGGCTATATGAACGAGCTCCAGCTTGACAAACCCTGGCTCTACCTGACCGACCTCACCGCCGAAGACAGCGACGAAGGTTTCTTCTATATGGTGCCCCTCGCCCAAACCGGGACCAACAATTTCGGCGGATACACGTTCGAGGCCGCCTTCCTGAACGCCGGAATGGAAGACCAGAGCCAGTGCTATCTCAATGCCGAAGTATTCAAGAATGGCGTCTCCGTGTACAATGAGAACTCCGCCAAGCGCGATATGTGGACCCTGTCACGCGACACCTTTGCCGTGACCACCCCGTTCAATCCGGATGGATACGGCAACTACAAGATGGTGCTGACTGCCAAGCAGAATGAGACCGATGGGGTACCTGCAAACAATGTCTATACGGACACCTACTATGTCACCGACAGCATCTACTCGATCAGCGACTGGGAGTGGGAATCGCACTCCAGTACCGCCGGGCACGGTAACAACGACGGCGACTGGATGGGTATCGTGTACGACATCAACAAGGCCACTCAGGTCAACTCCATTTCCTGCGCCATAATGCAGCGCTCCCAGAACCCCCAGGCCAGCACACAGGTGGGTTACAGCTTCCAGTTCTGGCTCTTCAAGTGGAACGTGACGAACGGTGAGTGGATGGACCTGATGACCTCTGATTTTGCGGAGGTGGAGCAGGATATGATCAACAGCTGGGTCACGATGGAGTGGATGAAGGACGGCGAATCGGAATTCCTGGAACCAGGCTACTACATCGCAGCCATCCAGGTGTTCCACGGCGGAGGAGCTGGTGCCGACAATAACACCTACCGGTTCACCATCGGCTCCGATATGAGCCACCGCTACGCCCCCGGGAAAACGGTTTACAGGCTGTACAACGATGAATCCTGGTACATCAACGAGGACTGCTCTATGATCCGGCTGAACCTTGACGACGCCGGTGCACCGTCCGAGGCCGATGTTATCTTCAACGTCGATATGACCCTGCCGATCACCAACGGCTATTTCAATCCCGGAAGCGATTTCCTGGATGTGGCCGGCAGCTTCAATGGATGGAGCGGCTCAGCCCATATGGCTGATCCTGATGGTGATGGAATTTACTCCCTCACCGTTCCCGGGTTCCCCATTTTCGAAATAATTGAATACAAGTACCGTATCAACAGTAACTGGAACACCTCCGAGTTCCCGTCCGGCGGACCGAACCGGGTGTATCGCACCACCTTCTACAATAACCTGGCCGACGTGTACAACAACGGCATCAGTATGGGCATCGAACCGAAGGAGCTCCAGACTAGCCTGAACGTCTATCCGAACCCGACCGAGGGGATCTTCAACCTTGAGATTGCCAACGTCAAGCCGACGGATCTGCACATTTCAGTAATGAACCTCCAGGGCCAGCTGGTTTACCACAGGGTGGTCAAGTCGGCCTTGAATTTCAACGAGCCGATCGACCTCACCAGCTTCGCTCGTGGGATGTACTTCCTGAAAGTCAACGACCAGGTCCTGAAACTGGTGGTTAAATAAAAGACTGGTCTAATACTAAAAAAGAGCCCGTATTTCGGGCTCTTTTTTTTTACCCCACTTATTTCTAACTTCGCACCCTCACACCCACACCCACACCCACACTCACACCCACCTCGCCCAGATGGCGGAATTGGTAGACGCGCTGGTCTCAAACACCAGTGAACGCGAGTTCGTGCCGGTTCGACCCCGGCTCTGGGTACGATAGGACGGCAGATGGCCGACAGCGGACGGCGTGTTGCAGAAGTTATTTTTTTCATATTTTTGACAATAACCTCTTACAACTCACGCCAATGAAAGCACTCCTACTCTCATTTCTTTTTATCGCAACTGCCCTGAATGCCAGTGCGCAGGATATCCGGGTAAACTTCTCAGGAAGCGGGGCTGCCACAACGGTTGACCGGGTAACCGCCACCAACCTGAGTACCGGCGACAGCGTTCAGCTACCAGGGAACGAGACATTAGTCCTGACTCCAAGAACCGGGATTTCA
Organism: Bacteroidales bacterium; assembly: GCA_046485255.1. GTDB lineage: Bacteria > Bacteroidota > Bacteroidia > Bacteroidales > UBA12481 > UBA12481. The sequence continues at coordinate 10,925 of JAWOHI010000333.1, read as the reverse complement.
ACCGATCCTTTGTTAAGCTTTGGAGGCAGGGTTTTTCCCAACCCTTTTGCAAGCCGGACAAGTTTGAAAACCTTCACTCAAACGCCTCAGGAGGTGCATATCAGGGTATACCACCAACTGGGGCAGTTGGTCGCACAAGTCTCGCACAACCTTCAACCAGGCGAAAATGAATTCGATATTTCGGTTCATAAGGCAGGTCTATATTTGGTCAGCGTCAATACTGAAACCGGTACGGCCACCTACAAAATCCTTTGCACTGGTTCTTCCGGGATTGAAAACCAGATTCAATTCGCCGGAAGTGCTTCCGTGGGATATCCGGGCACCGACCGACTGCTGAAAGTTCAGCAGAACGGCTACACGCTTGGTTACCGGGCGGGCGATATCATTCATTATGTTTGTGAAAGCGGCGATTTCACAACGATTCATACAGATTCACCCAAATCATCGAAGACTTATGATGTCGGCTTTGCCGCTTGCACCGATGCGGGTGGCAAGAACTACCCCATTGTAAAAATAGGCAACCAGACCTGGATGGCACAAAATATGGCCTATCTGCCTCTGGTTAGCCGGTCCCAATATGGGTCCACAACAGAATATTTCTATTATGTTTATGATTATGAGGATTCCTGGCCGACTTTCGCCATGACCTATCCGGCCTATGCAATGCACGGGGTGTTGTACAACTGGCCGGCCGCCCGGGATGTGTGTCCGGCTGGCTGGCATCTGCCCACGGACGACGATTGGTCGTGGCTGGAATACTACCTGGTTTACGTTCAAACCGACATCCCGGGAAAGGCAGTTGCTGCCAGATCGGGTTGGGAAGAATCCATTTTTGAAGAAGCCGTTGGTAACAATCAGGACAAGAACAACAGCACAGGACTCAGTTTATCCGCCGGGGGAGAACGGAGGACGGTTCAGGGCGCTGCAAATTATGGCTATTTCGGAGGTTTAGGAAAAGACGCCAACTATTGGAGCTCCACCCCAAGCGATGATGGCCAATACTATAAGTCGCGCTGGCTCTTTTTTAACAATCGGGGATTCGGCACCTCGTCCAAACTTCCCAGCCACGGGCTGTCGGTCCGTTGCATCAAGGATGAGTAGGACGTCCTGAGAATCGCGGCATTCCCCAAGAAGAGAACCCGTTTTTGTTTTGGCCAAAGGTTTGCTAATTTTGCCGTTCAACCGAAATAAAATAATGATTATGGGAAAAGGAGATAAGAAAACCCGCCGCGGAAAACTCTTCAATGGATCTTACGGTGTCACCCGGCCCAGGAAGAAGGAAGAGGGGAAGAAGAAGTAACTAAGGGCCAGGGGCCCAGGGGGTCAAGGACACAGGGGCTCAGGGGCTCAGGGGCACATTACTGACTCGAGACTTCAGACCAGGACCACCTAACACCTGATACCTCATACCTGATACCTGATACCCGATACCCGATACCTGATACCCGATATGCTAACCTCCGACAAACAGGAGCTGATCGACCGCCGGTACCTGCGTATGGCGCGGATCTGGGCGGAGAATTCCTACTGCATCCGCAGAAAGGTGGGCGCCTTGTTGGTCAAGGACCGGATGATCATCTCCGACGGGTATAACGGGACACCTACCGGTTTTGAGAATAACTGTGAAGACGAGGAGGGGCACTCCAAAGCCTATGTCCTTCACGCCGAGGCAAATGCGATCACAAAAGTGGCCCGGAGCAATAATAACTCCCAGGGTTCCACCCTCTATATCACCGCCTCTCCCTGCCTGGAGTGCGCGAAGCTGATCATCCAAGCCGGGATCATCCGCGTCGTCTATGGCGAAAACTACCGGCTCGCCGACGGAATCGAACTGCTGAAAAGGGCAGGCATCGAAACAATCTGCCTGCAGGAAGGTTAAACTGAAAAATCCCTGTCGTGGAGGAACATAAAAACCGCATCGGCATCTGGATGCCGCTGCTTCTTGCACTCTTCCTGGTAATCGGAATGGCGCTTGGAAACCTGCTGCAGAACAACTCAGCCCGGCAAATGCCGCTGAAAGTCTTTGCCCAGAACGACAAACTCAGCACCGTCCTCGACTACATCGAACGCAATTACGTGGATTCGGTCAGCCGCAGCGCCATCACCGAAGAGATCATCCCCTTGCTGCTCGAAAACCTGGATCCGCACAGCATCTATATCCCCGTCACCGACCTTCCGGCGGTAAACGAGGTGATGCGAGGCAATTTCGACGGTATCGGGATCGAGTTCAATATGCAGAGCGACACCGTCCTCATCCTGCAGATCACCGGGGGTGGGCCCTCCGAAAAAGCCGGTCTGCTTGCCGGCGACCGTATCATCCGCGTGGATGGGGAAACCGTTGCCGGGGTCAAGATGGATCAGGACACCATTGTCGGCAAGATCCGCGGACCGAGGGGTTCGACAGTCAACCTCGGGATCTTCCGCCCCTCCCGCCAGCAGGAGCTGGATTTCACCATCACGCGGGGAGTGATCCCCAAGAAAAGCGTGGAGGTTGCCTATATGGCTGCCCCGGGAATCGGATTCATCAAGATCACCACCTTTTCAAAAACCACCTATCCCGAATTCCAGGAAGCGCTGGCCAGGCTGCGGAAAGAGGGGTGCACCGGACTCATCCTCGACCTGCGGGGCAATGGCGGGGGTATGATGGAGCCCGCCATCCGGATATCAGAGGAGCTCCTCGAAAAGGGCAGCCTTATCGTCTATACCGAAGGCAGGGCGCGGAAAAGACAGGAGTTCAGGACCTCCAGGACCGGATCCTCCTCCCTGCTCCAACTCGCTGTCCTGATCGACGAGCAGTCGGCCTCCGCCGCCGAAATCATCGCCGGCGCCATCCAGGACAACGACCGCGGCTGGATCATCGGACGCCGCTCTTTTGGCAAGGGCCTCGTCCAGGAACAGGCCGTACTGAATGATGGCTCCGCCATACGCCTCACCACGGCCCGCTATTATACTCCAACCGGCCGGTCGATACAGAAGTCCTACGAAAACGGACTGGATGATTATTACCACGAAGTGATCCACCGGTACGGAAAGGGTGAACTGATCCAGGCCGACAGCATTCATTTCAACGACTCGCTGCGGTTTACCACCCCACAAGGACGAATCGTATATGGGGGCGGAGGCATAATGCCCGACTATTTCGTCCCCATCGACACCACCGGGATCACCCCGCTCTACCGGCGCATCAACCAGATCAACCTGATTTACCGGTTCGCCCTGATCTATGCCGACCGTCACCGCGAAGAGCTATCCGCTTTTACTTCACCCACCGACCTGACCGACTACCTTGAAACGGTGAATATTCTTGAGCTGTTCAAGGAATACGCACGTTCACAAGGAATTACATCCGGTCCATCGGCGTGGGCAGTCCCATCGCCCGTTTTCCGCATCCAACTGCAAGCCTATGTGGCAAGGAACATCCTGGATAATGAAGGCTTCTACCCCATCATCCAGGAGCTCGACAAGGCCTTGCTCAAAGCCCTGGAGGTACTGCAGTAAGGATTAACGGCCAACAGCCTGGAGGCAACAATGAAAAAGTATCTCGTCCTTACCGTCCTATTATTCCTGTGGTGGGGCCCCTTCACCCTCGCTCAGCCGCAACCTGTCCTGAAGATCGTGGTTACCACCGACGTCCACGGTGCCTATTTTCCCATCGACTGGTTCGACGGAAAGCCCGTGACCGGTTCGCTGGCCCACGTACAATCCTTTGTTCTTCAGCAGACTAAATCCACCGGAACGGAGGTCCTCCTGCTCGACAACGGCGACCTGATCCAGGGCGATCCGGCCTCCTACTATTCCAATTTCGAGCAAATTGGCCATCCCAACGTGGCGGCCCGGATCCTCAACTATATGAACTATGGCGCTGCCACGGTGGGCAATCACGACATCGAGGCCGGTCACCCGGTCTATGACAAGCTGGCCGGTGAGCTCAACTTCCCGCTGCTGGGGGCCAACGTGATCGACGTTCAAACGAATAAGCCTTATTTTCAACCGTATACAATCATCAAGCGTGCCGGCCTGACCATTGCTGTCATCGGACTGGTGACTCCCAGGATCCCCGACTGGCTGCCGCCGGTTCTCTGGTCGGGGATCCGGTTTACGGGGATGGTCGAGACCGCCCGCGATTGGATGGCCAGGGTGAAGGAGGAGGCCTCTCCCGATCTGGTGATCGGGCTGTTCCACGCCGGGGTTGATCCGGGATATGGCGGACAGAATGCCGCTAACCCGCTGAATGAGAATGCCTCCCGACTGGTTGCCGAGCAGGTGGAAGGCTTTGATATCATCTTCACCGGCCACGACCACCGCCGGTGGAATATCAAGGTTGCCGGGCCGTCAGGAGACTCGGTGCTGCTGCTGGGAGGCGCAAGCCGGGCAGAGGAGGTGGCGGTGGCAACGATATGGGTACAGGGGCACGGGGGCACAGGGACACGGGGGGAGTTGGTCCGGATGGATTACTATGAGCCCGATCCGGAGTTCATCGCCCATTTCGCCGGGTACATCGATTCGGTCAGGGCTTTTGTCGAACGGCCGGTAGCCCGGCTGACGGGCCCGGTCACCACGGATGACTCGTGGTTTGGGCCTTCGGGTTTCACCGACCTGATCCACCGGGCTCAGCTTGGGCTCACGGGTGCCGACCTCTCCTTTGCGGCGCCGCTCTCCTTCAGGGCTTCGCTCGAAGCGGGTCCGATCGCCGTTAAGGATCTCTTCAGGCTCTACCGGTTCGAAAACCTGTTGTACACCATTGAGTTGACCGGTACGGAGATCCTGAAATACCTCAACTACTCTTACTCATTGTGGATGAGCCAAATGAACAGCCAGGCGGATCCGATGCTCCGGATCCGGATGCGCCCCGACGGGTCGTGGGGTTTCGTGAATGCCACCTACAATTTTGATTCGGCGATGGGTCTTGACTATACCGTCGACCTCCGGAAGCCGCCGGGATCGATGGTCACGATCCAACGGTTTACCGATGGCCGTCCTTTTCAGCCGGACGGGCGCTACCGGGTGGCGATGAACTCTTACCGCGGGAGCGGCGGGGGCGGTCACCTGGAGCAAGGCGCCGGGCTCAGCAAGGAGGAGATGGCCTTAAGGGTGATCTGGAGCTCTGCAACCGAGTTCCGGAGCCTTCTGGCCTCCTGGCTCCGTGCGGCGGGGGAGGTGGATCCCAACCCCGCCTCCACGTGGAAAGTCTTACCGGAGGGATGGATCAGGGAGGCCGCACCGCGCGACCGGCAACGGCTCTTCGGGAATGGAGGGGCCGGCGAGTGACGATGGGTCAAAGTCGCCGGATAAAATCCTGCAAACCTTGGTAAACCCGGGCTTTCTCCTCAAAGAAGCCCATATGCCCCGCGTGCTCCAGGACCAGTCTTTCCGACCCGGCCGGTAGCTCGGTCCGCAAGGAAACCTGGGTGAAATCAATGTATTTGTCGTGCTTCCCGATGATGTTCAGACAGGGCACCCTGGTCTCGGCAAGCACCCTCGAACGGTCGGGCCGTGCCATCAGCCCCCGGATGGCCGCGATGATCCCCTCAGCGCTGGTGTGGCCCGCTATACGCCGCGTCATCCTGAGTTCACGGGCAAAAAGGGGCAGGGTCTCTTCCGCAAACATATTCGGAATATTCTGGGAAACCAGCAGATGCTTGTATCCTTTGGCAACGATGTCCATCTCCCGCCTCCGCTTTTCCACCACTGCCTCCGTATCGGCAAACGGGTGGCTGTGAAGCAGGGCCAGTCCCAGCATCCTCTCCGGGTGATGCTCCAGGATCGCGAGGGCGGTGTACCCGCCCATCGAGTGGCCCACCACCAATGCGCGGTCAATGCCGTGATGATCGAGAACGGCCAGGACCGCCCCGGCCATCAGCTCCATCGTGGATGCCTCTCCTGCGGGAGCCGTCAGGCCGTGACCCGGCAGGTCGATGGTGAATACGCGGCATCTGTTGGTAAAACCCGGAGTGAACTCCTTCCATATCTCACTGGATTCAAGGTATCCGTGAAGGAAAACCAAGGGGAGCCCCGACCCTTTGACCTGGTAGGCGACCGGGGTCCTGCCCGCCGGTCCGCACTCGGTATAAATTTTCATGGTCTGTTTGGCATATCAGGTTGCTATGGCAAAAATACCGATTGATTGTCGGACGTCATTGGTTTTTACTAACCTATTCCCTAATTTAACCCACAATCTGAATCCGACTAATACCTGTAAGATATGTCCAACTTTCTGAACTCTTCTATCGGGAAGAAATTTCTGATGAGCTTGTCAGGATTCTTCCTGATCGCTTTCCTGTTGGTCCACCTGTTTGTCAATTCCCTGATCCTGTTTGATCCGTCGGGGCATCTGTTCAACCAGGCCGCCCACTTTATGGCCGCCAACCCGATCATCCGGGTCGTGGAGCCGGTGCTGGCCATCGGGTTCATCCTGCACATCCTTTATGCGATCATCCTGACCTTGCAGAACCAGCGGGCCCGGCCCGTGGGGTACGACCGGCAGAAGCTGTCGGGTTCCAGCACCTGGGCATCCAGGAATATGTTCATCCTGGGGGCCCTGGTCTTCGTTTTCCTGGCGATCCATATCGCCAATTTCTTCTGGAAGATGAAATTCACCGGGCACGAGCTGCTTGAAGAGGGGGCCTCAGGAGGCGTGGAGAACGCTTATTTACTGGTAACCACCTTCTTCCAGGAGTGGTACATCGTTGTTCTGTACATCATCGGCGCGATAGCCCTGGGCTTCCACTTGTCGCACGCCTTCTGGTCGGCTTTTCAGACGCTGGGCTTCAGCAACATCAAATGGCGCAAGCGGCTGGATATCGCGGGGCTCATCTACACCCTGGTCGTTGCCGGCGGATTCGCCATCATCCCGATCTGGGTTTTTATCGCATCCATACTATAAATCAGGCCGGTTTAACCGTTTCATCACCATAATAACACCTCAAAAAGACATGAACCTCAACGCCAAAATTCCATCCGGCCCGCTGGCTGACAAATGGTCCTTATACAAATCAACCCAAAACCTGGTCAATCCGGCCAACAAGCGAAAGTTTGACGTCATCGTTGTGGGCACCGGGCTGGCCGGTGCTTCGGCGGCCGCCTCCCTCGGGGAGCTGGGCTTCAAGGTCAAGAATTTCTGCTACCAGGACAGCGCGCGCCGTGCCCACTCCATTGCCGCCCAGGGCGGGATCAATGCCGCCAAGAACTACCAGAACGACGGCGACAGCGTGTACCGGCTCTTCTTCGATACCATCAAGGGGGGCGACTACCGAGCCCGGGAGGCCAACGTGTACCGCCTGGCCGAGGTGAGCAACAAGATCATCGACCAGTGCGTGGGCCAGGGGGTTCCCTTTGCGCGTGATTATGGCGGATACCTGCACAACCGGTCTTTCGGGGGTGCACTGGTGTCGCGCACCTTTTACGCGCGCGGGCAGACCGGGCAGCAACTCCTGCTGGGCGCCTACGGGGCCCTGAACAGGCAGATCGCAGCCGGAAACGTGAAGATGTACCACCGGACGGAGATGATGGACGTGGTTCTGGTGGATGGTGTCGCCCGCGGTATCGTCACCCGTAATCTGGAGACCGGCGCCCTCGAAACCCATTTCGGCCACGCCGTGGTGCTGGCCACCGGAGGGTACGGAAACGTCTACTTCCTCTCCACGATGGCGATGGGATCCAACACCAGCGCCGCCTGGAAAGCTTACAAAAAGGGGGCGCTCTTTGCCAACCCGGCCTTCGTGCAGATCCACCCCACCTGCATCCCCGTGCACGGGGAGTTCCAGAGCAAGCTGACCCTGATGAGCGAAAGCCTCCGCAACGACGGAAGGATCTGGGTGCCAAAAGAGCTCGGGGATGCCAAAAAGATACGGGAAGGCCAACTCAAGCCAACCGACCTGCCAGAAGAGAAGCGCGACTATTATCTTGAACGGCGCTATCCCGCCTTCGGCAACCTGGTGCCCCGCGACGTGGCATCCCGCGCCGCCAAGGAGCGGTGCGATGCCGGGTACGGGGTGGGAACGGGTCAGGCTGTGTATCTCGACTTCAAGGAGTCGATCGGCAGGCTGGGCCGCAAGGTGATCGAGGAGCGCTACGGCAACCTCTTCCAGATGTACGAAAAAATCGTCGACCAGAACCCCTATGATACCCCGATGATGATCTATCCCGCCATCCACTACACGATGGGCGGGCTTTGGGTCGACTATGAGCTGCAAACCACGATCCCCGGGCTCTTCGCCATCGGCGAGGCCAACTTCTCCGATCACGGCGCTAACCGCCTCGGCGCCTCTGCGCTGATGCAGGGGCTCGCCGACGGCTATTTCGTCCTGCCCTTTACCATCCAGAACTACCTCGCCAGCCAGCTGTCGGTACCGCGGATGGATCCGGCCTCCAGGCCGGAGTTCGGACAGACTCTCGAAGGAGTCAGAGAAGATATCCATAAGCTAATGAATATCAAAGGCAAACGATCGGTCGACTCCCTTCATAAAGACCTCGGCCAGGTGATGTGGGACCACGTGGGAATGGGGCGCACCAAGGAGGGGCTCGAGGAGGGGATCAAAAAGATCCGGGAGGTCCGGGAGGCGTTCTGGCAGGATGTCAGGATACCCGGAAAGATCGATGACCTGAACGTGGAACTGGAGAAGGCTTGCCGCGTGGCCGACTTTCTGGAGCTGGGTGAACTGATAGCCCGGGATGCCCTGCACCGGGAGGAGTCGTGCGGCGGCCATTTCAGGGAGGAGTTTCAAACGGAGGAAGGGGAAGCTAAACGCGACGACGTAAACTTCAAATATGTGGGCGCCTGGGAATACACAGGCGACGGGGCTAAAGCCGAAATCCACAAGGAAATGCTTGATTATGAATTTATTGAAGTAAAAACCAGGAATTACAAAGAATAGAATTATGGATCTTACACTGAAAGTCTGGCGACAGGAGAACCGAAAAGCCAAAGGCCGGTTCGAGACCTATCCGATCAAGAATATTTCCCCCGACAGCTCTTTCCTTGAGATGCTGGACGTGCTGAACGAGCATCTGATCAGGGAGAACCGTGAGCCGGTTGCCTTTGACCACGATTGCAGGGAGGGGATCTGCGGCACCTGCAGCCTCTTCATCAACGGTCGCGCACACGGTCCGGATGAGGATATCACCACCTGCCAGCTCCATATGCGTAAGTTCAGGGATGGCGACACCATCGTCATTGAGCCCTGGCGCGCAGGCGGGTTCCCGGTCATCAAGGACCTGATGGTCGACCGTACCGCGTTCGACAAGATCCTCCAGGCCGGAGGCTTCATCTCGGTGAACACCGGCAGCGCTGCCGACGGCAATGCGGTCCTGGTTGCCAAGGAGAAAGCCGATGAGGCAATGGATGCTGCCGCCTGCATCGGGTGCGGAGCCTGTGTGGCCACCTGCAAGAACTCTTCGGCGATGCTGTTCGTCGCCTCCAAGGTATCCCAGCTCGCCCTCCTGCCTCAGGGACGCCCCGAAGCGGTCAGGCGCGCCAAGGCGATGGTCGCCAAGATGGATGAACTGGGATTCGGCAGTTGCACCAACACCGGGGCCTGCGAAGTGGAGTGCCCAAAGAACATCTCCCTGGCCCATATTGCCAGGCTTAACCGGGAATTCCTGGCAGCCAACCTGAGCCCCTGAGCCCCCGTGCCCCTGTGCCCCCGTGCCCTTATGTCCTCATCACCTCTTCCACCTCTTTCACCGTTTTCGGCACGGGCCGTCCGAGGACGCGGTTGCCGGTTTCGGTGACGAGGACATCGTCTTCGATGCGTATTCCACCGAAGTCCTTGTATTTGACCACCTCATCGTAATTGATGAATTCACCGTGGAGGCCTTCGGCTTTCCATTGGTCGATCAGTGCGGGGATGAAATAACATCCGGGTTCAACCGTAAGTACAAAGCCAGGCTCCAGGCGGCGGGCCATTCGCAGGTAGGCCAGCCCGAACTGCTTGGCCGGGCGGATCTCATCGTCATACCCGACATAGATCTGGCCCAGGTTTTCCATATCGTGCACGTCGAGCCCCATCATATGACCCAGTCCGTGCGGGAAGAAGAGGGCGTGGGCTCCAGCCTCGACCGCCGCGTCGACGTCGCCCTTCATCAGGCCGATCTCCTTGAGCGATGCCGCCAGGACCCTGGCCGACAGGAGGTGGATATCCCGGTAGGGAATACCCGGCCGTATCGCCTCGATGGCTTTCAGGTTGGCGTCCAGGACCGCCTGATAAACTGCGCTCTGGCGTGAATCAAACCGCCCTCCGACCGGCATCGTACGGGTGAGATCGGATGCATAATGAAGGGTCGTCTCACAACCGGCATCCACCACCAGCAGCCTGCCTTTTTCGAGGATCTGGCTATGGTCGTGATTATGAAGGGTTTGTCCGTTCATACTCAAGATGACCGGGAAAGAGACGGGGCCGCCGTGTGCCAGGGCGATCCCCTCAATGGTGCCGGCGATCTCCTGTTCCCAGACACCGGGGCGTGCCATCTTCATTGCGGTGGTGTGCATCAGGTAGGCCGTATCCACCGCTTTCTCGATCTCGGCGATCTCATACTGATCCTTGACCGAACGCTGACTGACAATGGCCTTGACCAGGGTCAGGGAGGAGCCCGCCTTCAGTCCGGCGGCCGGTACTTTCAACAGCCGCTCGAGCTCGAGGCTGGTCTCACCCCGGTAGGGCGGCAGGTAGTGTACAATGCGCCCCTTGGCCAGCGCCTCAGCGACCACCCCCACGAGGGAGTCATAAGGAGCCGTATTGGCCACTCCCACCTTCAGCGCCATCTCCCGGATGGTTGGGAGAACACCCATCCAGATGATATCTTCAATATCCACGTCGTTGCCGAAAATCCACTCTTGCCCCGAGTCGGCATCAATGACTCCGGCGAGCCCCGGTAGATCGAGCCCGAAAAAATAGAGGAACGAGCTGTCCTGACGAAAATGGTACGTA
>JAWOHI010000247.1:0-6995 GCA_046485255.1 Bacteroidales bacterium | reverse complement strand
CGCTGGTCGGCGTGCTGCCCACGTTCGAAACGATCGGCTGGTGGGCACCGGCGCTGCTGGTGCTGCTGCGCCTGCTGCAGGGCCTGGCGCTGGGCGGCGAGTTCGGCGGCGCAGCGCTGTACATCGCCGAGCACTGCCCGCCGGAGCGGCGCGGCTATTACACGGCCTGGATCCAGACCACCGGCACCATGGGCCTGATCCTGTCGCTGCTGGTGATCCTGACCTGCCGCATCGCATTCGGCGAGGAAGACTTCCGCGAGTGGGGCTGGCGCGTGCCCTCCACTCCACGCGGGTAGTCAGGTCGGCTGATCCTTCCCCTCCCTTCCGGGGTTTGATCTTGCCAACTTCGTCCTCGAAATACTTATAGTAGACCGTGGAGTACATGTCTTCAAACTTATATCCCTTCTCCTGCTGGCGCAGGGCTACCGACCAGTTCAGGTCGATCAGCGGATTATTCCGCCCGATCAGCTGATCCAGGCCGTTGAAGCGAATGGTAAAGCCAACCTTCAGGTCATCAGGTTGCAGGGTATAGATATAGTCGATATAATTACCATCAACCGCATCCAATCGCATCACCAGGCGCTGTTCCCCGGATTCGGCGTTTAGGACCCGCTCGTCAGTCTGAGGTTTGAAGAAGAGGTCCTGGGTGGCGATGGACCTGTTTTGTGAGAAGAAATTCAGGTTGAATTGGGTAGAGTCACCGTCGAAGAGAATCAGGGGTTTGCCGTCGTGCGTCTGATAGTCCTTCAGTTCGGCACTGTAGGGCCGGCCACCCTTCGTGGAAATCCTTAATTTGATCTTCTGGTTCTCCAGGATGAGGAACTCCTCTTCGCCCGTAGCGGCTTCGGCAAACTGTCCAAGTTCATCCGATTTGCGCTGCCTTTGAATCTCCTCCATCTCCTGTGGGCTGACTATTGGCAGGGTGTCGGCGGCATAGCGTGCCGTCTCTGCCTCGATCTGCTTTCTCAGCTGAACCTGTTGGATTGAATCGGCGACCCTCCTGCTTCGTTCAATCTCCTCCTTTGAAGGCCTGGTCAGAATACTGTAACCAAGCAGCAGGGCTCCCATCAGCAGCAAGCCAATCAGTGACTTTTTATCCATTATCAATCAGTAAAATATGAATACCCTTGTGAGCCGGCAAAAATAGTAATTTATTCCAAGGCTGCCCTGATGAAGTCAACAAAAAGCGGATGCGGCCTCATCACCGTGCTGCGGTATTCAGGGTGAAATTGCACACCGATAAACCATTTATGGTCAGGAATTTCCACTATTTCAACCAGTCCGGTTTCAGGGTTGATCCCGGAGGCTGTCATTCCGGCCTTATCAAACGGTTCAAGGTAGGTATTGTTGAATTCGTATCGGTGGCGGTGCCGCTCCTGGATGGTTTCCGTCTGATAGATCCGGTTCGCCCGCGATTGCTTCCGGAGGTGGCAGTTATAGGAACCGAGCCGCATCGTTCCGCCCTTGTCGGAGATCTCTTTCTGGTCCTCCATCAGGTCGATGACCGGATCGCCGGTTTTATCGTCCATTTCGGTTGAATGGGCGCCTTCCAGCCCGAGCACGTTTCTTGCGAACTCAATGACTGCACACTGCATTCCCAGGCAAATCCCGAAAAACGGGATGTTGTTCTCACGGGCATAACGGACGGCGATGATCTTTCCCTCGATGCCACGGTGGCCGAAACCGGGTGCGACCAGGATGCCTTTGAGCCCGGCCAGCTTATCGGCCGCCTGGCCATTCTTTTCAAGCGATTCGGAATGGATCCATTGCACCTCCACCTTGCAATCATTGACGGCGCCGGCATGGATGAAGGCTTCGGTGATGGATTTGTATGCATCGTGCAGTTCCACATACTTGCCAACCAGGCCTACGCGTACCGTTTTCTTCGGATTCTTAACCGACTTGACAAAGTTGCGCCAGGGTTCGATCTCGATCTGGTGATCGATGGGCAGTCGCAGTTTCTCGAGCACGATCTCATCGAGTTTCTCCTTCAGCATCAGGAGGGGAACCTCATAGATGGTGGATACATCCCGTGATTCAATGACCGCCCTTTCTTCGACGTTACAGAAGAGGGCAACCTTTTTGCGGATGTCACGGGTGAGCGGCCTCTCCGTCCTAAGTATCAGTATATCAGGCTGGACTCCCTCTTCGAGAAGCATCTTGACGGAGTGTTGGGTTGGCTTGGTCTTGAGCTCGCCGGATGCACTGAGGTAGGGCACCAGGGTCAGGTGCAGGACCAGGATCCGGCCTCCCATCTCCCATTTCAGCTGCCTGACGGATTCGATATAGGGAAGGGATTCGATGTCGCCGACGGTTCCGCCAATCTCCGTGATGACAAAGTCATATTTCCCCTTGGTTCCGAGGATCTTGATCCTTCTTTTTATTTCATCGGTGATGTGCGGGATGATTTGAACGGTTTTTCCCAGATATTCACCGTGCCGCTCTTTGTTGATGACCGACTGGTAGACCCGGCCGGTGGTCACGTTGTTCGATTGGGAGGTTGGAACGTTGAGGAACCGCTCGTAGTGCCCCAGGTCGAGATCGGTTTCGGCGCCATCGTCCGTTACATAACACTCACCGTGCTCATAGGGGTTAAGGGTTCCCGGATCGACATTGATGTAAGGATCCAGCTTCTGGATGGTCACGGAATATCCCCTGGCCTGCAAGAGTTTAGCCAGCGAACTGGAGATGATCCCTTTACCCAATGAGGAGGTTACACCCCCAGTCACGAAGATGTAGTTGGTTTGTTTCAGTCCCATAAACAGTGTTAGAAGGTCCAGTTCAGGCCGATGGAAGGCATAATTGGGAGTTGATTGACCCTTTCATACCGGATTCGGTCGAAATAGAAAATGTTTTTACGATCATAAACGTTCGTCACGCTGAAGGTGATTTCCAGTACGCTATCCCCGCCGGTGGCGATGGTTTTCTTGATATTGGCATCGAGGCGGTGGTAATAGGGCAAGCGGCCCTGGTTGAGCGGGCCGTATACGATCCCTAGCTCTCCGTTAACCCTGGTGTAGTCGGTATTGATTCCGTCGTAAAACGGTATTTTTTCATAGAAGCCCTGGGTTTGGGTGAATGGGAATCCGGATCCCAGGTTCCAGCGGGCGCTGGCCTCCCAGCTCAGATCCTTGCCAAACGTGTAGGAGGTGACCAGGTTGACATTGTGGCGGCGGTCGAAGTGCGGGGCGTATTCGATGACACCGTCGTACCTGGTAACCCAGCCAAGTGAATAGGTTCCCCAGAAATAGATCCGTTTAAAGTCATACTTCAGAAGGAAATCAATCCCATATGCCCTGCCGGTTTCGATGATGAAATCCTTCCGGAGGTACTCAGGCTTGTCCTGGTTGTCGCCGGTATCGTCATACAATTTGTTCCGGTTGATGTTGGTCAGCTGGGTGTTATCCTTGATATAGGTTTCGACGTTCAGGTTCAACCGGTTGGTGATATCGAACTCAAACCCGGCAATCAGGTGGTTGGACTTTTGGAGCCTGGTGGTCACCTTCTTGCCGTCGAACTCTTTCTGGAGGTTTTCCGGGCCGGACAGGAACCCATAGAAGAGGTTGACCACATCCCGGTCGGAGTTGGCGGCGATCAGGTTCTGACTGTACATTCCGGCGGCGAGCTTAAACCGGAAGATATCGCTGATGTTGTACTTGAACCCAAGCCTAGGCTCGGGCGACACTTCACCCAGGGAGGCATAATAGTGGAGGCGGAAGCTGGGTTCGATCAGCATTTTCCCAAGGGTCATCTTGTACTTGGCGTAGGCTGCCAGCTCAGTGGTGAATTGCGTCTGGATGATCTTGCGGCCCACCGAGTTGAAGTAGTTGAAGTCGGTATTGAAACCCAGGGTCTCGACGCCATACTCCAGCTGATCTTTGCCAAAGTAGTAAACAAACTCCAAGCCCACGTTGAACCCGTCGATGGAGCTTTGGCGGGGCTGCTGCCCGGCCTCGATCATCTGGATCATGTATTTGGAGTAGGCTAGGTTGGCCTTGATCAGCGCCGGGTAGTCGCCCGGGATCAGTACTACGTTGGAGCCCATTCCAAAAGTGTTCCAGCCAATGTCGGTGATGTTGCGGTAAACAACCTGGTCGGAGAAATTGAAGCCAAAGAAATTGACCTTGCTCCCGTTCCGTGCATTCATCGATACCTTGCCGTAGAAATCGGTAAAATTAAAGGGCAGTCCGGCGGTGTCGATATAAGAGTACAGAAATTTGGAAGTCTGCTCCAGGTAACTATGCTTGGCCGACAGGACGAAGGAGATCGACCCGTCGTTGGCGTCCCTGGCCTTTTTGATTGGGCCTTCGAGCAGGGCTTTGGCCATAAAGGTGCCGGCCGAGAATTTGCCTGAAATCCGGTTCTTGTTGCCATCCCGGGTTGTAATGTCCATAATGGAGGAGATCCGGCCGCCGAAATTGGCCCCGAATCCACCGGTATGCACGTCGGCCATCTTGATGATGTCGGTATCAAAAACCGAGAACAGCCCAATGGAGTGGAATGGGTTATAAATAATCATCCCGTCGAGCAAGACCTTGTTCTGGATCGGCGCCCCTCCCCTGATGTAGAGCTGTCCTCCCTGGTCGCCCGTGAAGATAACCCCAGGCAGCACCTGGAGATACTGGGCCAGGTCGGGTTCACTTCCCACCGTCGGGATCTTTTCCATCTGTTTGGGCGTCACCTTTTGAACCGAGGTTTGGACCTGTGTTCGCATCACCTGGCGTTCGGCCGAGACGACCACCTCATTGATGTTCTGGACCTCCTCTGACAGGTAGAGCTTTTCGTTGTACACCCGGTCAGCAGCCACGGTATAGGACTTGCTGACACGGTTGTAACCGATTGCACTGTAAACCAGCGTGTACTCACCGGGAGGGACCCTGGAAATGCTGAAGTACCCGTTCACGTCGGAGGCGGACCCCATCGTGGTTCCGTCCAGGTAAATGCTGGCGCCGATCAGGGGTTCACCGTTCGACTGGTCGTAGATGAAGCCCCTGATGGTTCCGTACTGTCCAAATGCGTTAAAACCTGCCAAAGCTCCCCAAAGGATGAGAGCGGCCAGAATCTTTACTGTTCTCATTTTTCTTTTTTGATAGGTCAATTACGATTCAAATTGATCCAACATGTCGATTTTATCCCGGAGGACCTGGATGCGATCGCGTGCCTGCTGGATCTTGTTTTCAATTTCCCGGATCAGGGATTCCGATTTCTGGGACTTGGCAAAGAATCCTATATTGTTCTCCCAGAGAACAATATCACTTTCCATTTGCTTCAGTTTGTTCACCAGCTTTTCTCTTTCCGTAGAGATCCGGTTTTTACCTTTGGGGGACTGTACTAAATTATCAACTTTCTGTTTATAACGCAACACTTCTTTTCTTGAATCATCCAGATCAAGCTTATCAAACAGGTCGTGGATGGCTTCCCTGAACTCCCGTTGGATGGCATCTTTCTTTTCAATCGGGACGTGTCCGATATTGGTGAAATCTTTTTGGATCTTTTTCAATTGCATCAGGTCATCCGACTGGTTGTCGCTCAGCGAGAAATTTCGGACCGTTTCGACCAGGGCCATTTTAAGTTTCAGGTTATCAACCTGCTCCCCGTCCTGTGAACTGAAAAATTCAGATTTATTGCGGAAAAATGTATCGCAGGCGGTGCGAAAGCGGATCCAGAGGGCATCTGAATACTTCCGGGGGACCGGTCCGATCTCTTTCCACTTTTTCTGTATGTTGATCAGCTCATCAGCCGTCTTTTTCCACTCCTTGCTGTTCATCAATGCTTCAGCCTGCACGCACAGGTCGGTCTTCATCTGAAGGTTCTCGTGCTGGTCGTCGCGATGTCTGGAGAAATAGTCGCGCTTGCGGCTGAAAAAGTCGTCGCATGCCGTGCGGAACCGCTCGTAAACCCTGTTGTTATCCTTTCGCGGGGCGAATCCGATGCTGCGCCACATCTTCTGGATGTTGATCACCTCCTGGGAAAATTCGTTCCAGTCCTTTGGGCTCTGGATATCATTTTTCAGGATCTCCTCGATCTTTTCGCACAGGTGTGTTTTGGCGTCAAGATTGTTTTTTTGCTCGTCTTTCAAGCCAAGGTAGTGGTCCTGGTGCTTCCGGTTGATCTGGTTGGTGGCTTCACGGAACCGTTCCCAGATCTCATCCTTTTTCTCTCCCGGTACCGGGCCCACCTCGCGCCATTCGGCGTGGAGCTTCTGGAGCTCGCTGAAGGCCTTCGTCACGCTGGGCTCCAGCAACAACTC
The DNA here is from genome assembly GCA_046485255.1 of Bacteroidales bacterium. Classification (GTDB taxonomy): domain Bacteria; phylum Bacteroidota; class Bacteroidia; order Bacteroidales; family UBA12481; genus UBA12481. The sequence continues at coordinate 745 of JAWOHI010000247.1, read as the reverse complement.
CTCGGCCTGTTCACAGATCTTAATTTTCGCCTCGAGATTCTTCTTCAGGTCAAGGTCGCGCAGCTCCTTATTTATCTTGATGAAATCATAAAAAACCTCGACATTGTGGTGATAACTCTCCCACAGGCTCTGCAGTTCTCCCTGGGGCACGGGGCCCGTCTCCCGCCATTCGCGCTGCAAGTCCCTGAACTCATTGAAGGTCTTGTTCAGAGATTCCTGCATATGAACCAGATTCTTGATCTTGTCTATGATTTCGAGCTTCTTTTTCAAGTTCTGCTCCTTCTCCTCCTCAAGCACCTTGGTGAATTCGGACCGCCTCATCTTAAACTGATCGTACAGCTCTCGAAACTCCTCTTCCAGTGGATCCGGTGCGGGTTTGTATTCCTCCTCCGATCCGCCCTCTTCCATAAACTTAGCCCTCTTGGCGGCTGCATCCTGATTGAGCTTTCGGTAGAAGGTGGAGCGGATGTTTTCGACATCCCGGGAAATCTCCTGGATGGTTCGATGCAACAACAGAAGTCTCAGTGCTTCAACCAGTTCAGACCGGCCTGTATTGGCATAATTGACATTGATCGGTGGTAGTTCCGGGTTTTGTGCCTGTGGCTTTTCCTCTTCCTCTTCCTTTTCCTCTTCCTCTTCCTTTTCCTCTTCCTCTTTCTCTTCTTCTTCCTCTTCCTTTTTCTCTTCCCGCTTCCATGCCGTGCGGCGGATCGCTGCAGCACCGGAGCGCGTCTGGGCGCTGCTC
>JAWOHI010000043.1:0-6751 GCA_046485255.1 Bacteroidales bacterium | reverse complement strand
CACGAGAACTCAGGGAGAACAGGCCATGACAAAGACGAAGCGGAAAGTTACCTATGCTCCGCTGGACATCGCCGATCATCTGAACACGCCCTCAATTCGAACACGCTGATGGCGGGGGTGTCATCGATATAGATGGGGGCGTTGACCAGCGTTTTCAGTTTGATTTCCAGCTGTTCCCATTCGTATTTCTTCAGCTGGCCGCTTCGGACCTTTTCCGCGGCCAACTCCGTCTCACTGACGATCAGACGGTTAACCAGTTGAAGACTGGACATTTCAAGGGAAAAAACGGCGACGGGCCGATTATGGTCGACGGCCATATTCCGGGCCATCGAGAGCATAAAGGCGGTTTTTCCCATTGATGGGCGGGCGGCGATGATCACCAGGTCGGACGGTTGCCAGCCCGAGGTGATACGGTCGAGCTTGACAAAGCCGGAGGGTATTCCGCTGAGGGCCGATTCCCGGGAGGAGAGCTCCTCCATCCGGGCGAGCGCCCTTTCGATGAGGACGTCGATCTTCTGGGTCTCCTTCTTGATATTACCAAAGGCCACGTTAAACAGCTCACCCTCAGCAAAATCCAATAACTCATCCACATCCTGGTTCGAATCGAACGCTCTCTCCTGGATATCGGAAGAGACCCGGATCAGTTCACGCTGGATGTATTTCTGCGCGACGATACGGGCGTGATATTCCACGTGGGCGGCGGAGGCCACCTTGCTGGTGAGCTGGGTGAGGTAGTAGGGCCCGCCGACCATTTCGAGCTTGCCTCCCTTCTTCAGCTCCTCGGTTACCGTCAGCAGGTCGATCGGTTCGTGATTGATGGAGAGGTTGAGCACGCATTCGTAGATGGTCCGGTGGGTATCCTTGTAGAATGATTCGGGCTGCAGGATATCGATAACCGAAGCGGCGGCGTCCTTTTCGAGCATAAGTGCACCCAGGACGGCCTCTTCGATCTCAATCGCCTGCGGGGGTACCCTCCCCAAATCCTGCACGATCTCCTGGATCCGCTTATTACTGTCGGTTGCTTTTTTCTGCGCCATTGAACTCGGGTTGGGGAACAAAGATGAACAGAAATTTACTAAAAAAAATGGTTACTTTGGGCTTTGTTAATAACTGGGACAGGAACCTCCTATGCTGACATTCCCCTGTGCGAAGATCAATATCGGGCTGAATATCACCGGTAAAAGGGATGATGGATTTCATTCCCTTGAGACATTTTTTTACCCGGTGGGGTTGTGCGATGTCCTGGAGGTTGTTCCGGATCCGGACGGCGGGAATGGTCGTGCCGTGATGAACCTGACCGGGATCGAGCTGGATGGCGATCCGGCCTCCAACCTGGTAGTCAGGGCCTACCGCCTCCTGTCTGCCCTGTTCGATCTGCCGTCGGTTGAGATACACCTTCACAAGGTGATCCCACCCGGGGGTGGTTTGGGCGGTGGATCGTCGGATGGCGCCTCGATGCTCCTTTTGCTTAACCGGCTGTTCGACCTTGATCTGACTCGGGACAGGTTGCGAGGGTTGGCGCAGGAGTTGGGCAGCGATTGTCCCTTTTTCATTGATCCGGTGCCCTCCGTGGCTACCGGAAGGGGAGAGATTTTGAAGCCATTCGCTTTGGATATCAGAGGGTTATATGTTTGGCTTTTTCACCCCGGGGCCGGAATTTCAACCACCGAGGCTTACCGGAACATCCGTCCGGCACCGTGGCCTGTAGGCTTGGCCGATGCCCTTCTCCGCCCGCAGGCCGAATGGCCGGGGCAGATCAGGAACGACTTTGAGCCCTTTGCTTTCAGCCGCATTCCCCTGATCCGGGAAATCCGCGAGGCCTGCTACCAGGCCGGAGCCCTGTACAGCAGCATGACCGGCAGCGGCTCGGCGGTTTATGCCCTGTTTACCGACAGGCGGGCTGTGCCTGAGTCAATCCTGCCCTATCTGATTTGGGAGGGGTCACTCGTCTGATTTCTTTTTGCTCCTTCTGCTGAAGCGCTTGATTTTTCGCTCCTTGGGTGCTTTTTTCTCCTTTTTTTTCGACTCCGTTTTTGCCTCCGGTTCGCCCAGTTCGAGGAGCAGTTGGTTTTTCGTGACCACCTGGCCTTCGGCGATATGGATTTTGCTGATGGTTCCTGAGATGGAAGCGAAAACCTTGTTTTTCATCTTCATAGCCTCCAGGATGAAGAGGCACTTGGATGGGTTGACCTGCTGGCCCTCTTTCACCAGGATTTTGAGAATGGTGCCCGGGATCAGGGCGATGATTTTATTCAGATCTTCCGGGCTATAAGGTTGTCTTTGTTGAAACTTCTTGGTTAACAGTGTTTTGTACCGAGACCCTTCGAAGTCCATTTCCTCAAGCGGGAGTTCTTCTCGATTCATACTTTCTTTTTTAGGCTGAGGGTTTAGGTTTATAGCGGGATGCACCCGTGTTTTCTGGTTGGCCTTGGCACGTCCTTGGTTTCCAGGACTTCAAGCGCGTGAAGGAGGTAATCGCGGGTGTTTTCCGGTTCGATGACGGCGTCGACATACCCTTTGGCGGCTGCGACGTAGGGGTTGGCGAACTTATCCTTGTACTCCTTGATTTTCTGCTTGCGCATTTTTTCGGGGTCTTCGGCGGAGGTGATCTCCTTTTTGAAGATGATGTTTGCGGCACCTTCGGGTCCCATCACGGCGATTTCGGCGGATGGCCAGGCAAAGACGATATCGGCGTTGAGGTGACGGCTGTTCATCGCGATGTAGCCTCCGCCGTAGGCTTTCCGGAGGATGACGGTAATCCGGGGCACTGTGGCCTCGCTGTAGGCATAGAGAACCTTGGCGCCGTGCCGGATGACACCGGCGTGCTCCTGGTCGACCCCTGGCAGGTAGCCCGGGAGATCGACGAGCGTGATCAGCGGGATATTGAAGGCATCGCAGAAGCGAATGAAGCGGGCGGCCTTGTCGGATGAATCCACATCGAGGACGCCGGCCAGGTACATCGGCTGGTTGGCGACGAAGCCGATGGTTTGCCCGTTCATACGGCCATAGCCGATCACGATGTTGGGGGCGAACTGTTCCTGGATTTCAAAGAATTCGGAGCTGTCGGCGATTGACCGGATGACGTTCCGGATATCGTAAGGCTGCTTGGGATCGACCGGGACGATGGTGTCGATCTTGAAGGTATTCTTTGGGTTGCGCGGGCGCAGCCTTTTGGCCTTTTGGTTGTTGTTCCAGGGAATGTATGAGATCAGGTTCTTGATCTGGTCGAAGCACTCGGTTTCGCTGGAGGCATAGAAATGGGCATTTCCGGTGATGGTGGAGTGGATTTTGGCGCCGCCGAGCTCTTCCATTGAAATCTCTTCGCCGAGGACGGTCTTGATCACTTCGGGGCCCGTGATAAACATCTTGGATATTTTGTCCACCACAAAGACGAAATCGGTCAGGGCCGGTGAATAGACTGCCCCTCCGGCGCAAGGCCCGAGAATAACCGATATCTGCGGGATGACTCCAGAGGCCTGGACGTTCCGGTAGAAAATTTCGCCGTAGCCGGCCAGTGAGTTGACTCCTTCCTGGACCCGAGCGCCGCCTGAGTCGTTGATGCCGATCAGGGGGACCTTGAGTTTCAGGGCGTGGTCCATAATCTTGGTGATTTTCCTGGCGTGCATCAGGCCGAGGGATCCGCCGGCGACGGTAAAGTCCTGGGCGAAAATACAAACCGGTGAGCCATAGATCTTTCCGGTACCGGTGATGACACCATCGCCAGGAAGCTCTTTCTTATCCATATCAAAATCACGGCCTTCGTGCTGGGCAAAAAGATCGTATTCCTGGAACGAGTTCTCATCCAGGATACTGATGATCCGGTCGCGGGCGGTCATTTTCCCCATTGCCTGCTGCTTTTTAATGGCAGTTTCCCCTCCACCTTGAAGGACCTGTTCCCTTCGTTCCATCAGTTCGCGGGTTTTACGTTTTAATGACATAGGGTAACGGTTTGATTTAATATATTGATTTGAAAATCAGGCTATAAGAATTACAGGTTTGCCAGTTGCTCAATGCAAGGTTACAAAAAATTAACCAATACCATACCATTCACCGGGCCTGTTAACAAGAAAAACCCCGCTGGAGCGGGGTCTTTCAAAAATCATTTCCGGGTCTAGTTGTTGATTATATCAATCAGTTCGACTTCAAAAATCAGGACGGTGTTGGGCTCGATCGGGCCGCCAGGAGGCACGTCGGCGCCGTAGCCCAGATCAGAGGGGATGTACAGTTTGTATTTTGATCCGACGGGCATTAGCTGAACGCCTTCGGTCCATCCGCGAATCACGCCATTGAGCGGGAATTCAACGGGTTGGCCGCGGTCGACCGAGCTGTCGAAAACGGTTCCGTCCATCAGGGTGCCGTGGTAATGGACCTTCACCACGCTTTCGGCGGTGGGTTTGGGGCCGGTACCCTGGGTGATCACTTCATACTGGAGTCCGGATGCGGTGGTGACGACGCCGTTTTTCTTGCCGTTCTTTTCCAGGAAGGCCTGTCCCTCTATGAGATTTGCCTCTCCGGCCTTTCCTGCCAGTGACATAAAGTATTCCTGGAGGATGCCATTGGATTCTTCGTTGGTGATCAGGGGCTTGTCTTTTCCATAAATATCCTGGAATGCTTTAGCCAGGATAGTCAGGTTAAGGTCTTCGAACCCTTGTTCGATGATAGCGCTGGCGATATTGACGCCCAGTGCATAGCTGGCGGTGTCGGTGGCATTAGTTAGCTCGACCTTGCCGATGTTGAGTGGTGAATTTTTCATTTGCCCGCAGGTGGTTGTGGTCAGGAGAGCCAAGGCTGCCAATCCGACCCAGATTTTAGTTTTCATCATTATTTTTGATTGTTGTGCCGGCAAAGGTAACGTAATACTGGAAATAAAAAAAAGAGGGGTTATGCCCCTCTTTTTTTGTCGTAAACTTTTAGTTACCAGGATAGTGAACTGTAAGGTTTATCCTTGAACAGGGAGACGGGAGCGTTTTCGATCCGCTGGCGGAAGGCGGGCCAGGTCTCGGTAAAGAACTGGTCGATCCGTTTGAGCATTGTGAGGAGTTCGATCTCGGCGAGTTCGACGGTGCGCCTTTGGGTTCCGGTTAGTTCGCCGAATCCTGATGAGGCGGCTGATATGGCCCGGGTGACCTGGTTGCGGAGGTTGTATTCGGCCGGTGAGGCACGCTGATTGTCGGCGGGCCTTTCGGGGTTGATTTTGTGCATCAGGGCCTTAAGGGTATCCTGAACGGTCTGGGTCTCTTCGCGCAGCGCACGGAGCTCATCCGACCGGCCGGCCGGGATCTGTTTCATCACCAGGTCGGCAGCTTCCTGGGCCTGGCGGATGAGCTCGGTGGCTTCGGTCAGCTTGTCGGCCTTTTTCTGGAAGGCCATCACGAACTCCCTTTTTGCTTCGAGGTGTTCAGGCCGGAAAGGCACTCTCGGGTCCATCCTGACTTCGATCCAGGTGGAATCGGAGTGGTTGCGGTAGGAGTACTTGACCAGGTATTTGCCCGGGGTTACCGAAAGGCCGCCCTGCTCCTGGCTTCCGCCCATTCGTTGCTGGGTGGGTGGTGCCTGGCTGAAGGACTTTTCATCCAGCCGCCAGGAGGCCTTGTTCAGGCCTGCCTGCGGGAAATCCTGCAGGGTTCTGATCTTCTCGCCTGCGTTGTTGAATATTTCAATCCTGACCGGTTCGACATTCCTGCCTTCGCCGCCTCTGGCCCCGAATCCCGCGAACCCGCCGGTCCCCATTCCACCCCTGCCGGCACGTGCCGTGGCCTGGGCCGTTGATGGGGTGGCCTCATCAGCCGGCCGTTCCCGCTTGATGGGTTCCCGTACCGAGTAGGTGAGGATGCCGGCCAGGGATTTGGTCTGCCCCTGAAAATACCCGCTGCCAGAGCCGTAGACGCCCGATTGGTTTTGTGAGCCGATATGGTAGGCCACGGGTGATGGGTATGCCCGGATCTCCTGCTCCAGGATGGCGGGCCCCTCTGCGGCGAGGGCCCTGAGCGGCCGGATGTCGTCGAGGATATAGGCTGAACGCCCGAAAGTTCCGATCAGCAGGTCGTGTTCCCTCGGGTGGATTTTCAGGTCCATCGTTGACACGTTGGGATACCCGCGTGTCCATTTGGTCCAGGTGGCGCCATAGTCGACGCTTACAAAGAGGCCGTGTTCCGTGCCTAGGAAGATCAGTTTGGGCTCCACCGGATCCTGGACGACGCTGAGGCAGTATCCGAACACCTTGGTGTCGTCGGCCAGGCGGGTCCAGGTTGTTCCATAGTTGCGGGTATGGTAAAGGTAGGCGGAGAAATCGTTGAGCCGGTAGTGGTTAAGCACCACGAAGGCTTCACCTTCCTGGTGGTTGGAGACGTGGATCATCGGTATCCAGGCATTTTTTGGTGCCCCCTTGATGTTGGGCGTGAGGTTCTCCCAGGTGTTGCCTCCATCGCGGGTTAACTGGACGTTTCCATCATCGGTTCCGGCCCAGATCTCATTCTTGCGGATCGGGCTCGGGGAGATGGCAATGATGGTACAGTGGTTCTCGGCGCTGGTGATGTCATAGGTGAGCCCGCCCGACTCGTTCTGTTTCTGTTTTTCCGGATCATTGGTGGAGAGGTCGGGTGAGATGATGGTCCAGTTATCGCCCCGGTCGTTGCTTTTATGGATGAACTGGCTGCCATAGTAGATGGTGGTTTTGTCGAACGGGTCGTGGGCGATGGCGGCGTTCCAGTTGAACCGGAGCTTGGCGCCGTCGGGGTGGATTGGCCTGATG
>JAWOHI010000060.1:0-5453 GCA_046485255.1 Bacteroidales bacterium | reverse complement strand
TGCCGGAGTACCGCGGATTGGATTTGCCGGTCGGCCGGCCGTTGACTGCGGTGGTTATCGGGGCCGGGAATCGGGGTAACGTGTATGCATCCTATGCCAAAAATTTTCCTGCTGAATTGAAAATCATCGGCGTGGCCGAACCGGTTGTTCACAAGCGGGAGCGCTTTGCCGTGGTCTATGATATTCCAAAGGAGAACTGTTTCACCAGCTGGGAGTATGTTTTTGATCGACAGCGCTTTGCCGATGCCGTGATCATCACCACTCCGGATAACCTTCATTATGGGCCGGCAATGGCAGCCCTTCCGCTTGGTTACGATATGATCCTTGAAAAGGTAATTGCCCAAACGTGGAAGGAGTGCCGAAACATTTTAACCGCTGCGGAAAAGCATCAGAATATCGTGGCTGTCTGCCACGTGCTCCGTTATACCGCCTATTTTCGCAAGATCAGGGAGTTGATCCAGGAGGGTGCCATTGGGGAAGTCATCAGTCTGCAACATTTCGAGCCGGTTGAAAACATTCATATGTCGCACTCCTTCGTGAGGGGCCCTTGGCGCAACAGTAAGGAATCCAATCCGATGATCCTGTCAAAATCCTGCCACGACACGGATATCATCCGCTGGCTGGTAGGAAAACCGTGCCGGAGGGTCACCTCGTTCGGGGATCTTGCCTGGTTCAAAAGGGCGAATGCACCGGCCGGCAGCCCGGAGAGGTGCACCGATGGCTGCCCGGCGGAAAAGGAGTGCCCCTACAGCTCGTTGAAGGTTTACCTTCGGGATAAGCAGCATCTCGGTCACCTGAACCTTGAAAAGGGCACGGATGAGGAGATCCTGGACCGACTGAAGAGCACCCGCTACGGGCAGTGCGTCTATAAGGTTGATAACGACGTGGTGGATCATCAGATTTGTAATTTTGAGTTTGACGGGGGGGTGACCGCCGCCTTTTCGATGGAAGCGATGACTCATTACGGTGGCCGCCGAACCCGGATAATGGGCACGCACGGGCATCTTTTCGGGGATGAATATGAGCTGCAGTACGTGAATTTTGCCAAAGGCGAAGTGAAACGATGGACCGTGGCCGAGGCAAAAATCACCTCCGGTCACGGAGGCGGCGATTACGGCCTGGTCCACGATTTTATCCGGGCTTCGATGAACCGCGACGAGGGCTTGCTGACCTCCAACATCCAGCAGTCGATGGAGTCTCATTTGATGGGGTTCCTGGCCGAGAAGAGCCGCCTTTCGGGCGGGAAAGTCCAGCTCTGCTGACCGATGGCCGGTGACCCGTTTTTTTGTATTTTTGCCGGCAAACCGGTTTTCAATGATCATTTTTTACGAATCCCCCGAGGAGGTCTTTGCGGTAGGTGTCAGCGGACAACTCACCAGTGAGGACCTGGAAAAATTATTTTGGTTATTTGGCCGGGCCACCCGGATGGATGGCCCGGTGCTCAAGGGTTTTTTCAAGGGCCCTCGCAAGGAGATGGTCACCCCGTGGTCGACGAATGCCGTCGATATTACCCTGAATATGGGAATTGCGGGCATTGAAAGGATCGAGGTGTTCAGGCGGGTCGCCGATGCCGCCGCCGCTTATGACCCGATGCTGGAGAATCTTTTCAAGGATTTGGGCCAGGATCTTTTCTTCATCGACAAGAAGCCGGAACCGATCCGGGAGGTGGAGGACATTGGGGCTTACAACGAGAGCGAAGGTTTGGCGCTCAGCAGGGAAGAGGTGGAGTACCTCCAGGAGCTGTCGCAGAAGATCGGCCGTAAATTGACCGATTCCGAGGTGTTCGGGTTTTCACAGGTAAATTCGGAGCACTGCCGTCACAAAATATTCAATGGCCGGTTCGTCATCGACGGGCAGGAGATGGGCGAGTCGCTGTTTGCCCTGATCCGGAAAACTTCCCGCCTCAACCCGAACCGGATCGTTTCGGCCTACAAAGATAACGTGGCCTTTATCCAAGGGCCTGTCATTGAGCAGTTTGCCCCTGAAACTCAGAATAAGGCCGATTTTTTCAGGACCAGGAACAGGGAGTCGGTCATTTCCCTGAAAGCTGAAACCCACAATTTCCCAACGACGGTAGAGCCTTTCAACGGCGCCGCCACCGGCACAGGGGGCGAGATCCGCGACCGAATGGCTGGCGGCCGGGCCAGTATGCCATTAATTGGAACGGCCGTTTATATGACCTCCTACCCAAGGCCTGACGGCGGCCGCCAGTGGGAACGGTTTGCTCCGGCCAGGAACTGGCTGTATCAGACTCCGGAGGATATCCTGGTCAAGGCCTCCAATGGCGCCAGCGATTTTGGCAATAAATTTGGACAGCCCCTGCTCTGCGGCAGTCTGCTGACCCTGGAATTCGCCGGTAAGGGCAAGATGTTCGGTTACGACAAGGTGGTGATGCTGGCGGGCGGTGTTGGGTACGGCAACCGGGTGGACAGCGAAAAAGATCACCCGCAGACCGGGGATGTCATCGTGGTGCTGGGCGGGGATAATTACAGGATCGGTATGGGCGGAGGGGCTGTTTCCTCTGTAGCCACCGGCGAGTATGCCAACCGCATTGAGTTGAATGCAGTGCAGCGCTCCAATCCGGAGATGCAAAAACGGGTGTACAATGCCATCAGGGCGCTGGCTGAAGCGGGCCATAACCCCATCCGGTCGATTCACGACCACGGTGCCGGGGGGCACCTCAACTGCCTGTCGGAACTGGTGGAAGCTGCCGGGGGCGAGATCCATCTGGACAGGCTGCCGGTGGGTGATCCAACCCTCTCGGCCAGGGAGATCATCGGCAATGAATCGCAGGAGCGGATGGGCCTGCTTCTGGCACCCGACCAGGTTCCAGCGCTCCGTCAGATCGCTGCGCGCGAGCGGGCCCCGATGTATGAGGTGGGCCGGATCACGGGCGATCATACTTTCCGGTTTGTCAATCAGGAGACGGGAGAGCGGCCAATCGACCTGCTGCTCGAGGACTTTTTCGGCAAGCCGCCGGTAACTGTGCTTACGGACGAGACCATCAACGAGCCTTTTAAACCCCTTGAGTACGATCCGCTGAAAATCCCGGAGTACCTCGAGCAGGTGCTTCAGATTGAGGCGGTTGCGTGTAAGGATTGGCTGACCAACAAGGTGGACCGCTCGGTGACCGGACGTGGTGCCGTTCAGCAGTCGGCCGGCGAAATCCAATTACCTGTCAATGACCTGGCGGTGGTAGCCCTCGATTACCGGGGCCGCAGCGGTGTCGCCACATCCATCGGCCACGCTCCGGCGGTGGCCCTCGTGGATCCGGAGGCAGGATCGCGCCTGGCGGTGGCCGAAGCACTCACCAACCTGGTCTGGGCACCCCTCGTGGATGGCCTCACCTCGGTGTCCCTGTCGGCCAACTGGATGTGGCCGGCCCGGAACCCGGGTGAAAATGCCCGGTTGTACCTTGCGGTTAAAGCCCTCAGCAACTTCTGCTGCGAACTGGGCATCAATGTCCCCACCGGAAAAGACTCTATGTCGATGACCCAGAAATACCCCGGAGGCGAAGTGGTCTTTTCCCCTGGCACCGTGATCGTCTCTTCGGTGGCCGAGGTGACCGACATCCGTCGTGTGGTTCCTCAGGTAATGAGCCCGGATCCTTCTACCACATTGCTTTACGTTGACTTATCAGATGGATCCTTTAACCTTGGGGGCAGCAGCCTCTCCCAACTCCTGGGCACGCCGGGCAACGAAGTCCCTGACAGCCCTGACCCCATCCGGTTCAAGACGGCCTTTAATGCTTTGCAGGAGCTGATTTCCAGGGGTTTAATCATCAGTGGGCACGATGTTTCCGCTGGGGGATTAGTGACGGCCCTGTTGGAGATGTGCTTCCCCAACCGCCAGGGCGGCGTCCGGCTCAACGCCCGGGCCTTTCCCGAGTCCGATCCTGTGAAACTCCTGTTTTCAGAGCAGCCATCCCTCGTGATCCAGGTAAAGGACAGGAAGGAAGTGGAGCGATTGCTGGTTGAAAATGGGGTGAGGTACTTCATAGCAGGTCGGCCTGTTGCGGACCGAGAGCTTGAGATCGACCGGGATGGCAGGCTCGATACTTTTAATATCGACCTGCTGAGGGACAAGTGGTTCCATTCCAGTTACCTGCTCGACAGGAGACAATCCGGACCGGAGCGGGCTCTTGAGCGTTACCGGAATTACAGCCGGCAGCCGATTGGTTTCCAGTTTCCCGAATCGTTCAGCGGCCTTTTTGCCAGCGCAGCCATTGATGCCGATGGAAGCAGGGCGGGATCTGTTAAGGCGGCCATAATCAGGGAAAAGGGAGTCAATGGCGACCGGGAAATGGCTTACGCGCTTTACCTGGCCGGGTTCGACGTGAAGGATGTTCATATGACGGACCTGATTTCCGGCAGGGAGACCCTTTCTGATATTCATATGCTGGTTTTTGTGGGTGGTTTTTCTAATTCCGACGTGCTGGGATCTGCCAAGGGATGGGCAGGGGCTTTTCTTTACAACCCCTTGGCGCGGAAGGCTTTGGAGGATTTTTACAGTCGCAGGGATACCCTCAGTCTGGGCGTGTGCAATGGCTGTCAGCTGATGATGGAACTGGACCTGGTTTATCCGGCACAGGAGCGGCATCCAAAAATGCATTTGAACGGGTCAGGCAAGTTTGAATCAGCTTTCATCAATGTCGATATCCTGCCCAACCGATCGGTTATGCTGGGATCCCTGGCCGGCAGCCGCCTGGGTGTTTGGGTGGCCCACGCCGAAGGGCGGTTCGATTTGGGTGATCCGGTTGACCATTATCAGGTTCCGATGGTTTACACGTACAAGGATTACCCGGGCAATCCCAATGGATCGCCGGCTGGTATTGCCGCCTTATGCAGCGATGACGGGCGTCACCTTGCGATGATGCCTCACCTGGAGAGGGCCTTTCTTCCCTGGCAGTGGCCCCATTACCCGGCAGGTCGCCGCGGGGACGAGATGACTCCCTGGCTCGAGGCTTTCGCCAATGCCCGAGAGTGGGTTAAGCAAGCTCGCTAGCGTTCCAGCAATAAGTACAGAGCTTCTCTCCAGGCAGCCCGATCGCATCGATCAGATCGGGCAGGTCCTGATACATCAATGAATCCAGCCCGAGATCCCTGGCGATCTGGTCGACCATTGCCCGGTACCGGTCGGTCGTCGGATCGGAATACTCATCCAGATGCTGTTCGCTCCCCTCCAGACTCTTGATCGCTTTTCGGGTGGCCAGCTCAAGGGTGCTTCTCGACTGGGAGAAGTTCAGGAAGGGACAGGGAAATGTGAGGGGAGGGCAGGCGATCCGCATATGCACGGCTTCGGCGCCACAGTTGTTCAACGCACGGGCATTATCTTTCAATTGGGTTCCCCTGACGATCGAATCATCGAGGAAAACCATCTTCTTGCCTTTAACCAGGGCCTCATTGGGAATCAGCTTCATACGGGCCACCAGATCGCGGGTGCTCTGGTCCTGG
>JAWOHI010000059.1:0-3229 GCA_046485255.1 Bacteroidales bacterium | reverse complement strand
GCCTTCAGGAACGGAACCTCATACCAGGTGCCATTAACCTGGATGCGCAGGATCGGCAGGGTTGCATAGCTGATCAGGTTACGGTACTGATCTACAGCTACTTCCCGGCAGTAACACTGATCCAGGCAGATGTGGTATCCGATCTTCAGTCGATAGTTATTGCCCGGTGCCGGCAGCAGGGTGTTCAACTGATTCTTGACCATATTGGCGGCCGCATTGAGTATGGATTGAAGTCCAGGCACCTTGCCAATGGTCGGGGGAACGGGAGATAAGGCCACGTCGTACACGTGATCGGAATGGCCGCCCATAAAGGTGCCGGTGGAACAGCCGTCAACGAATTTATTGTTGCCCTTCCCAAGATCGGTATCGGTGGGGTGATCCTTCCAGTACAAGTACCGGCAGATCCGGGTGGAAATGATGGTTGAACGGCTGATCTCATTCACTACCAGGTTGGTAGTGATCAATTCCCAGTCGTACCACTTGCCGGCTGCATAGGTTTTCATCTGGTCAACCTTGGCCGTGAGATAGGATCCATCAGGGCCTGCGGAGAGCTTCTTGCCGCTGTCTATCCACTCCAGGGTCTCGTCGTCGAAATACCAGAGCGGGACCTCCTGACCGGGTTCGAACTCATCCCCATCTGCGATGGCCAGTCTGACCTCTACCGGCTTTTTCAGCTCAGCTCCGGATGATTGTATTTCAAAGCTGATCACCGGAAAGAACCCGGGGCTGACCGGCAGGGAGGTATAGGGCTGAACGTGAACGAAGATCTCAGCCGCCGAGGCCAGGGCTCCGTTCGGGATGATCACCTGATTGTTCCCTTCATCCTTGACCGACCCTCCGGCGGATGAGATAAAATCGTGGCTCTCAACCGGTTTGAGGTACATTGTCAGCGTACGGTAGTTCTGCAGGTACTCCAGGCGAAGGTTATGACCGGCGCTGGAGTATCCGTTTTTCCGCACAACCAGACGGATGTCGGCAGGAGCATTTTCGGCTGGCATCTCAAACAAGACCTTGCCCTCCGCATCAGTTGTTAGTTGATATTCAAGTATCTGTACGGTTGCGTCGGCTACAGGCTCACCGGTTTTGATGTCATTAACCAGAAGAATAACTTTTTCGATACCGTTGATGTCAACGAGCTTGACTTCTTTCTTACAGCCCGTGGGTGCCATCACCAGCAGCAAAACTGCGGTGGCTGCAAGGATGGTCCTTGCGGAAATTAAGGTTTTCATGGCAGTTATCAATTAAATGAAACAAGGTTGAATTGTCTTAGTGGTTCCGTATTGTTAAAGTAAAGATATTCATTTTGAATCTCATACGATTGTCCGGCTTTTGGCCAGACCCGTCCGCGGTATTCCCAGAAGAAATGATCCGGCAGGCCGACGCGGACCCGGCGCTCGCGCTTATACCGTTCCGGCGCGAGCGGAATGGCGAAGTTGAAGCCACCATTGAATTCACCGCCGCTGTGCATAGCCCAGAATCCGACGGCTGTGCGGCCAAAAAACCTGACCGCATCCAGCCGCACCCCGTGGTCGCCCATCAGGTACCTGCCATAATTGACATTTACCAGTGCGTTAAAATGTTTCATATAAAACCCGCCGTGCAGCTTCCAGGTGAGCGTGTTGATCGCCGAATAAACTAACTTACTAATATACTGATTACTTCCGGTTAATCCAACATTCGCCACCAAAGTCAGCCTTCCATCAAAAAAAAAGTTCAATATCCTTAAATCCAGCCCGTACCGGTTATTGGTGAATTTGCCTGCCGAGAGGATCCCATAAAATGTGTTTCCGATATTAAACCGTTGATTCAGAGTGAGAATGCCGGGCCTGACGTGGTTCCCCTCCTCACTGATCTGGTTCACGACCGGAATGATCACCTGCCCGCTGAATCGGAGCCCTTTGGCAATTTCAAGCTGCAGTTCGGGAGCCACATTCATCTGAACCTCATAAAGTTGACGGTAAGTCCGGTTTTGAACGGTCACCTGCGGCCAAAGCACCAGCCTGACCCTGGCGGTATCTCCAGCCGGCTGAGCGAACAGCACCTGGGGGCAGGAAAGCAGGAAGATGAGCATAACGGACCAGCGGAGCATGGGCAAAAGATGAAAGAATAAAGAAAAAAGATTAAAGAGATGGTATTAAGAGGTTAAGATAAAAGATTTTAGGATTAAAGATAGGGTGGGCCCTAATAAATTCCAAATCCCAAATACCCGACACCCGGCACCCGACACCCGGCACCCGGCATCCGACACCCGGCACCCGACACCCTAAATCGTAAATGGTAAATCGTAAATCGTAATTGTCTAAATGCCAATCTTCTTCAGCATTGGGTGGTAATCCCCTTTCAGCCCCAGCGGCACCCTGTTCCGGATCTGGTGAACGATGTTGATGCTGGTGGCCGTTTCATCCACCCCAAAGCCTTTTCCGGCGAGGATCTCCTCGTAGGACTTGGTGTGGAGCTCGGTGAAACCGTCGGAGAACTCCACCTCTTCCCCGTCGATCCGGATGGAACGATGGGTGCGAATGGCCTTTTGGTCCCGCGTCCCAGGGAGGTCTTCGCTGTTGATGCTCAGGAACCAGCGCACGCGCGCCCTTTTGAGCAGCAGAAAGCCGGCGGCCCGGCTGTCGGTATGGAGATGAACGATGTTCTGTTCCACGTCGCCGAAGATCCAGGCCAGCATATCGAAGAAATGGACCCCGATATTGGTGGCAATGCCGCCCGACTTGGTCAGGTCGGCCTTCCAGGAGGCGTGATACCAGTTTCCCCGCGAGGTGATGTAGTTGAGGTCGATGTCGTACACCCGGTCGGCCGGCCCCTCGTCGATCCGCTTCTTCAGGGCCACGATGGCCGGATGGAGCCGGAGCTGCAGGATCGTGTAGATGTGGTTGGGGTAACGTTCCTCATCGCGCATCAGGGCCTCCACGTTCCAGGGATTGAGCACCAGGGGCTTCTCGCAGATGGCATCGGCCCGGTTCCGCAAGGCAAACCGGATGTGCGCGTCGTGCAGATAGTTGGGCGAGCAGATCGACACATAATCCACCTTCGTCGAGGCATCCCCGGCGATCTTGTCCACGTGCCGGTCGAACCGCTCAAACTCGACAAAAAACCGGGCATCCGGAAAATACGAATCCAGGATCCCCACGCTGTCATTCTTGTCCAGCGCACAAACCAATTGGTTGCCGGTCTCCTTGATGGCCTTCAGATGCCGCACCGCAATGTAGCCGCCGGCGCC
>JAWOHI010000015.1:0-5447 GCA_046485255.1 Bacteroidales bacterium | reverse complement strand
GCAGCCAAAGGCATCCCCATCTATTACTTTATGGCAGGAATGCCGCCGGAATACCACCAATTCGGCGACCACGTCGAATTGGTTAATTGGGATAAAATGCTTAAAATCATTCAATTAGGATATCTTAGTATCTTTGAACTTGCCAATATGGCTTGGGAATAATGACAGGTTAGGTTAATGCGGGGAGGCTGCCTCAAAAGGGCAGCCTCTTTTTTTCCTTTAGCTAAACATTTTCCGAGCAGAAGTGTTTAAAAACAAAAATCAAAGACTAAACAATGAAGGCACTCATACTGACAATTGCAGCCGCGGCACTCCTTCTGATGACAGGGACTACTGCCTGCACGCAACAGAAAAAACTGGGCGGGGCTGATCCTGCCCCTGAAATCATCATCCTGGATGGAGCGGGCGGAGAACGGTCGCTCGAGATTAATTTTGGCAAGGGCCGGCAGCATAATCACCCGACTTTCGCCATTTGGATTGAAAATTCGGATGGGACGTACCTCCAAACCCTGTTCGTGACCCGCTCGGTTGGCACCGGGGTTTATGGCCACGGCTCGGTTGGACAGGAGAAATGGGATAACAAGCCAGGCCCGCAACAGAGGCCTGCCACCCTGCCCTACTGGCTCCACAAGCGCTCCGAAGCGCTGGGGGTGCCCCTGCTCCCCTCCCCTGAAAACCCGGTAACGGATGCCACCACCGGGGCTACGCCCGTCGGAGGCTTCCGAATGGAGTCGGGACTGCCTGCAGGATTGACCGGAAAATTCCGTATCCTGCTGGAGATCAACCAGCCGTGGGATTGGAACGAGTTTTGGACGAATGTATTATATGACGATGCGGACTATCGGACCTCCTGCCAGCCCTCCTTAGTGTATGCAGGGCTCCTTGATCCGAACAAACCGGGTGAGACGGTTTTTCTCAATCCGATCGGTCACGGCCACTACGCTGGCAAGGATGGCAAGCTGTACACCGACCTGAGGAGCCTGACCACCGCCCGTGAAATCGCAGACTTCATTACAGTAAAACTCGTTGAAAATAAGAAATAAGCATATGAAAAAACGAGTTATCATCAAATCCCTGGCCAGCCTGATTATGATTCTTGCCGTTGCCGGCCAGCCGTTGACGGGTCAGAATTCCGCCAGGATCGAAGGGAAGGTGGTCGACGCGGTGAACAATGAGCCATTACCGTTTGTCAACATCATACTGAAAGGCACGAACATCGGCACCACCAGCGATCTCGACGGGAATTTCCGGTTTACCGGCCTTGCTCCCGGCTTCGTCACCCTCCAGTCTTCTTTTGTCGGCTATGAAATGGGCTTCTCGCCCGAGCTTCAGCTCACCAATGCCAACACCTCCTACGTGGAAATCAAGATGACGGCCCGCGACACCGAGATTCGGGAGGTGGTGGTCAGGGCTTCGCCCTTTCGCCGTACCGAGGAGAGCCCGGTTTCGCTGACCCGCATCGGGGTGAGTGAGATTGAGACCAATCCGGGGAGTAACCGCGACCTATCCAAAGTGATCCGTTCGTTTCCGGGTGTCGGTGGGGGGACCACCTTCCGCAGCGATATCATCATCCGTGGGGGCGGTCCGAGTGAGAGCCGCTTCTACCTCGACGGGATGGAGATCCCAAACATCAACCATTTTGCCACGCAAGGATCCTCCGGCGGTCCGGCCGGCATCCTGAACGCCGACTTCATCAACGGGGTAAACTTTTACTCGGGGGCCTTCCCGGCCAATCGTGGCAATGCCCTGAGCGGGGTTTTTGAGTTCAGCCAGACTGATGGTAATCCCGACAAGATCAGGCTGCGTGGAACATTAGGGGCTGCTGAGCTGAGCCTGACCCTTGACGGGCCGGTCGGAAATAATTCGACCCTGATTTTCTCCGCACGGCGCAGCTACCTGAAATTCCTCTTCAGCCTCATCGAGCTGCCGTTCCTGCCCACATTCACTGATTATCAGATGAAATACAAGATTAAGCTGACACCCAAGGATGAGCTCTCGATCATCTCCATCGGTGCGCTGGACGAGTTTGCCCTCAACCTCGGCATCAAGAATCCGACCCCCGAGCAGGAGTTCATCCTGACCAACATCCCGGTGAACGAGCAGTGGAGCTATGCCATAGGGGGGGTTTACAAGCACTTCCGCCAGAAATCCTTCCAGACCGTCGTCCTGAGCCGCAATATGCTGAACAACGCCTCTTACAAATACCCAGAGAACGACGAAAGCAGGCCTAAAGTATTGGATTACAATTCACAGGAGATTGAAAACAAGTTCCGGTTCGAAAGCAACACCCGGTTTGGCCAGTACAAGCTGATCTACGGCCTCTCAGGTGAGTATGCCAAGTACAACAACCAGACCAGGCAGCAGATCTTTGCCGGGGGAATGCTTCGCGACATCAATTACGACACCGACATCGACCTGTTCAAATGGGGGGGCTTCGGGCAGGTGAGCAGGAGTTTTCTTAACTCCAGGCTGATTGGCTCCATCGGGCTCCGAATGGATGCCAACAACTATTCATCCAGTATGTCCAATATGTTGGAGCAGACCTCGCCGAGGTTTTCCCTCTCCTACACCCTTTCCGACCAGTGGAGCCTCAATGCCAATACCGGCCGCTATTTCCAGCTGCCGGCCTATACGACCCTCGGCTTCAAGAACCTCGATGGGGTACTGGTCAATCGGGAGAATAACCTTAAATACATTCGCTCCGACCATTACATCGCCGGAATCCAGTACCAACCCAAGGAGTACCTTTTCGCCTCTTTGGAAGGTTTTTACAAAACCTACGCCAACTACCCCTTTTCGGTTCGCGACTCGCTCAGCCTGGCCACCAAGGGCTCCGACTTCGGGGTGATCGGCGACGAGGAGGTCGTATCCACCGGCATCGGGCGGGCTTTCGGATTTGAAGTCCTGAACCGGACCAAGCTCGAGGAGCGGCTAAAGCTCAACCTGATCCTCTCTTACACCTTCGTTATCAGCCAGTTCCAAAACCTGGAGGGCGAGTATATTTCGACCAACTGGGACAATAAGCACATCATCAACCTGACGGTTTTCAAGGGATTTGCCAAGAATTGGAGTGCGGGGATGAAATGGCGGTTCGTGGGGGGCACCCCTTTTACGCCATACGATCTGGCCACCTCTTCCATTAAGGCAGCCTGGGATGTAGCTGGAGGTCCGCTGTTGGATTACAGCCAGCTTAATTCGCTCAGGCTGGCCCCTTTCCATCAGCTCGACCTGAGGGTTGACAAGCGGTTCTTCTTCGAGAGCTGGTCGCTCATGGCGTATGTCGATATCCAAAACGCTTACAATTTCAAGGGAGAACAGCCAGATTACATTGTGCGGGACAAAGATGAGAACGGGAATTACATTCTGCTCGACGGGGGAACCCGTTACCAGCTGAAGCGGATCAACAGCCTTTCAGGCACGATCCTCCCGACCATCGGGATAATGATCCAGTTCTAATATCATCCGGGAGGGTTAGTCGACCGCCCAGTGAAAGCGGTCGATATCCTTCCCGGTCTCCTTGAGCCAGGTTACGATCATCCGGGCTGCCGAGCTGGTGTTTTCGAAATTGACATCCCCGCTGCTGGCGAGGAAGACCCGCTCAATCCGACGGCTGATCCGCCTGGGATAATAGGCGTAGAGAGTCCCCACACCGGCATCTGCCATATAGGTTCCCAGGTCGCGGATATTACCTCCCCTGGCATCGGGAATCAGGTCATAATGGTACACCAGGTCTGTACTCCGCACTTTTCCGTATACCGTGTCTGTTTGCTCAAGATTGAACTCAAGCTCCTCCTCGGTAATGAATCCGGATGAATCGGGTATTTTCCACTCCTCCGGCTGACTGTAACCCCAGATGTTCCCGTCAGCATCAATCAGGATGCCGTGGTGCCGGTAGCCCCAGGCATAGTTAATGTACTCGAATTCAAACAGTACGGGCTGGTCGATCTTACCTATGGAGTGCTGATCACAATCATCACACTCGTAATAACGCTCACAGCCGGTAGTGGCTGAAAGAAGAATGGCTATGATTGCCAAGGATTTGAGCCGGTCATTCATGGCTTGGGTTTTCCCAACTGTTGCAAAAATGGTGCCGCAGTAAGCTAATCATTACCTGATTTTTCCTGGTTCCCTGCAGTTTACGCAAGCGCGGCCGGTGAGGTCGTCACCCAGATCGGCCCTGGCGGTTTCGGCCAGCGTGAGCAGTTGGTCCAGGACTTCGGGATACAGGTCGATCACGTTGTAATCCTCGCCAGGATCCCTCCTGAGGTCGTAGAGGGCCAATTCGCCGGCCACGTGCGCGTAGGGACCAGGCCTGCCGTCATCTTTGGGCAGCACACCCTGATATGAACGGTGCGGGTGAGGGAGGACGAGCTTCCATTGACCCAGCCTGACTGCCTCCAGGCTGTTCCTGCTGTAATAATAGTAGAATGTATTTCTCGGCTCTGCCTCAAAATCGCCTTTTAGAATGCAGGAGATGTCCACCCCGTCAATAGTATGCAACGGAATGGATGTCCGGGTGATGGAAGCCAGCGTCGGGAGGATGTCGATCGTGGAGGCCAGCTGGCCGGTTACTTCACCCGCCCCGACCACCGCCGGCCAGGAGATGATACAGGGGACCCTCATCCCGCCCTCGAAACTGGTTCCCTTACCCTCCCGCAGGCCGGCCGTGCTTCCGGCGTGCGCTCCGAAATTGAGCCAGGGACCATTGTCGCTGGTAAAGATGATCAGGGTGTTATCCAGGATTCGATGCTTCCTGAGGGTTTCAACGATCTCCCCCACCGACCAGTCCACCTCCAGCATCACATCCCCGAAGAGTCCTTGCCTGCTCCGGCCCCGGAATTCCTCCGAGGCGGCCAGGGGGGTGTGGACCATCGTATGCGCGAAATAGAGGAAAAAGGGGCGGTCAGCGTGCTTGCGAATGAATCCTACCGCCCTTTCGGTGTAGCGGCGGGTTAGCTGGTCCATCGCTGCCAGGGATTCAATGTACTCCAAGGTATCATTGTTGCTGATCAGCGGTAGCCGTGGATGGATGGCAAGCCGGGCTGGCAGGAGCGTGGTATCGAAATCATAACCGTCATATCTGACCGGCCACATATCGTTCGAATATGGCAGTCCGAGAAAATCGTCAAACCCGTTCTGCAGCGGCAGGAAAGGCGTGAGGTGCCCCAGGTGCCATTTCCCGACCATCCCGGTGGCATACCCCTGCTGCTTCAGCAGTTCGGCAATGGTCATCTCCCCTTCGGCAATACCGTGGCGGGCCGTATGGTTCAGCGCCCCGGTGATGCCGATGCGGTTCGGATAGCAGCCGGTCATCAACCCGGCCCTCGACGCGCTTGAAACCGCCTGGGCAGCATAGAAATTGGTCATGCGGGGTTTACTTCGCCGGAGGCTAACCCCGCGCTGACCAGTCAAACAGTATTGGCTGTGGATCCCGACTATGCTTTCAG
>JAWOHI010000012.1:0-7622 GCA_046485255.1 Bacteroidales bacterium | reverse complement strand
GGTGCTGGCGGGGCAGGGCAACTGGGTGGAACTGATGTCGAAGGAGCGGTATTTGGGGACCGAACTATCCCGTGAAGAAAAGAAAAGCCTGTCTGAGGAAGTAATGGGGACTTTTACCTGGGATGATGAGCCGTCATGATTTCAAACGGATATCATACGCCCGTCCTGCTTGAGGAGAGTGTGAGGGGGTTGGCCGTCAGGCCGGGTGGGACCTATGTGGACCTGACCTATGGTGGGGGAGGTCACTCGCGCGAAATCCTGAACCAGTTGAAGACAGGCAGGTTGATCGCCTTTGACCAGGACCCGGCCGTAAAGGCGCATCTGATCCGGGACAAACGCTTTGTTTTTGTGCAACACAACTTCAGGTACTTGAAGAATTTTCTCGAATATATGGGCATTGCAGCGGTGGATGGCATCCTGGCCGACCTGGGCGTCTCCTCGGGGCACCTCGACACACCCGGCAGGGGCTTCTCCTTCCGCTTCGATGCCCCGTTGGATATGCGGATGAATCCGGCACAGACCGAAACTGCGGCCGACCTGGCCAATAACCTGGACGAGGCCGGCCTCGCACTGATCTTTGGAAATTACGGAGAGCTCAACCAACCTGGGCGACTGGCATCCCGCCTGGCTTCAGCCAGGCGGGAGCGCCCGGTAGTCACCACGGGTGACCTGGCGGCCATCTTTCGCCCAATCCTGCCTCGCAACCGCGAAAACAAGATGCTGGCACAAATATTCCAGGCCTTCCGGATAGCGGTCAACCACGAAACGGAAAGCCTCGAGGAGATGCTGGCGCAGGCCGCCGGCCTGATACGCACCGGTGGACGCCTGGTAGTGATCAGCTACCACTCCCTCGAAGACCGTCTGGTCAAGAACCATATCCGCGCCGGAAACGCCGGGGGTAAAGTGGAAACCGATTTCTACGGAAACCCCGTCGCTCCCTTCCGGGCCGTCAACCGCAAGGTGGCCGTGCCTGATGAAATGGAGACAGAATCCAACCCCCGCGCGCGTAGCGCTAAACTTAGAATAGCCGAACGAATATAAACCGGTACCGATGTGCAGGAAGAAGATCAAGAAGGACAAGGAATTCATCTCCCCCGGGCTGGAGATGAAGGAGACGGCTCGGTTCCGTGCACGCGACCTGTTCGGCGGATCCGTCTTCTCCAAGGAGATCGTCATCCGCCAGATCCCCTTCGTGGTCTTTCTTGCCGTGCTCATACTGACCTACATCGGGAACCAGTACCGCGGCGATAAGGTGATCCGGGAGGTTCTGGCACTTGAAAAACGGGTGAAAGAACTGAAGGCCGAATCTTCCTCCGTGACCTTCGACCTCCAGGTGATCAGCACCGAGTCGAGAGTGAAGGAGTTGATCCGCCTAAGCGAATTGCCTCTGATTGAAGCCAAAACGCCACCCTATCAACTTACAATCGATTAGTATGGCCAGGGAGATCAAAAGGGAAATCATGTTCAGGGTGGGGATCATCTACCTCGCATTCGCACTGGTAGCCCTTATCATCCTGGGACAGGTCCTCTATATCCAGACGGTCGACGGGGCGAAATGGCGCAAAGAGGCCGAGACACTAGCCCAGAGGCCCCAGGTGATCAAGGCCAGCCGGGGCGAAATCCTCGACCGGAATGGATTCACCCTCGCCAGCTCCCTCCCCCGGTACACCGTGGCCATGGACCCGAGCAGCAGCGGAATGCCCGACAGCGTGTTCAACAAGTACCTGCCGGACCTGGCAGCCGGCCTGGCACGTCTATGGCCCGAGCGAAAAGCCTCCCAATATGAAAAGATGATCCGGCAGGGAAGAGCCGAAAAGGACCGCTACCTCGTCATCCGGCGAAACGTCGGTTTCAGCGAGGCCAAGGCCGTGGCCCAATTGCCCCTCTTTAAACTCGGACAGTTCAAGGGCGGCCTCCTGCTCGAACAGGTCTTTACCCGGGAGCAACCCTATAAACTCCTGGCCAAGAGAACTATAGGCTACGAAAGCAAGGACGAGCAGGGAAAACACGTGGGCCTCGAGGGCGCCTTCGACTATTTCCTGAAGGGGAACGACGGCTTCCGGATCGAGTACAATATCGGAGCCGGCCGCTGGGCACCCCTGAGAGCCGGTAATGACCTTGATCCCATCGATGGGCTGGATGTGGTGACAACCATTGACATCCACCTTCAGGATGTGGCCGAAATGGCACTCTATCAAAGTCTTACGGAACTGGAGGCGCAACACGGATGCGCCGTGTTGATGGAGGTGGCAACCGGTGAGATCCTGGCCATCGCCAACCTGACCCGCTATCCCGACGGGCACTGTTACGAAGATAAAAACCACGCACTCCTCGACCGGTCCGACCCCGGATCAACCTTCAAGGTTCCGGTGATTATGGCCGCTATGGAAGATGGCCTGGTGAAACCTGCCGATACGGTTAACACCTTTAATGGCCGTTTCGTGGTGGACAAGAGACCAATAACCGATTCCCACCGTGGCGGTTACGGGGTGATCACCGTGCAGCAGGTGATCGAGAAATCCTCCAATATCGGGATGGTCCGGATCATTAACCGGCACTACCGGAACAACCCCGACCATTTCATCGAACGGCTCTACGGGATGGGCCTCGATAAACCGCTTGAGCTGGAAATCGAGGGCGTCAGGGAGCCGATCATCAAAAGCACGGCCACCCCATCCTGGTCGGGCCAAACCCTTACCTCAATGGCTTTCGGGTACGAAACGGAGTTCGTCCCCCTTCAGATACTGACCTTTTACAACGCCATCGCCAACGACGGGGTGATGGTCAAGCCCCGGCTGGTCAGGGCTCTGATGAAGAACAGCCAGGTTTACAGAACCTACAAGACCGAGGTGATGAAGACGTCGATCTGTTCGGATGAAACCCTCCGGAACATCAGAATGATGCTTGAAGGGGTGGTCCAGAACGGAACCGCCACCAACCTGAAAGACTCCCTTTATACGATCGCCGGCAAAACCGGGACCTCAGTCATCAACGAAGGCGGGAGTTGGGTCTCGGATGACGGACGCCGCCGCTACCGCGCCTCCTTCGTCGGCTATTTCCCGGCCGATAGCCCCAAGTACAGCTGCATCGTGGTGGTTACGAGGCCCACTAAAGGGACCTCCTATTACGGAAGCGTGGTCGCCGGCGGAGTCTTCAAGGCGATCGCCGACAAGGTCTATGCCACCAGTCTTGACCTGCACGCCACCCTGAAGCCGGGCGACCTGGGCAAGGCTGAGGGAGAGCCCACCATTCTTCCGGGAACCGGATCAGATATTGTCCGGGTGATCAACGGCCTCAGGCTTTCTCTCCCCGTGCCCAGCGAACCGGACCGGATCGTCGAACTGGCGCGCGAAGAGAACCGCATCGCCCTGCGCACACGGTCATCCGATCCCGACTCGCTGCCAAACGTGCAGGGACTCGGATTAAAGGACGCCCTGCCCGTACTGGAAAACCTGGGCTACCGGGTGAGGGTGCAGGGGAGCGGCCGGATCACGGCACAGGTGCCGCCTCCAGGCACACCCAGAGACTCGGTCCGGATTGTTGAACTTCAACTCGCAGCCCTATGAGACCGCTGAATGAACTGACCAGGGGGCTGGAACTTCTTGAAGTGCGGGGCAGCTCCGGGGTGGGGATCGGCGGCCTCCAGCTGAACTCGGCGGCTGTTCAACCCGATGATCTTTTCATTGCCGTGAGGGGAACCCATACCGACGGACACCGTTACATTGACCAGGCGATTGAGAAGGGTGCTGCCGCCATCTTGTGTGAACAGATCCCCGGGCAGACCCACCCGGAAACAACCTATGTCCGTGTGAAGGAGTCAGCCAGGGCGACCGGCCCGATAGCCTCCGCCTTTTTCGGACATCCATCCGGGAAGCTGCAAGTGGTTGGGGTGACCGGAACCAATGGGAAAACAACTACCGCAACCTCCCTGTATAACCTATTTGAGGACCTCGGCTATCCCTCGGGGCTCCTGTCCACCATCCGGATCCGGATTCACCACCGGATGGAGGAGGCCACCCATACCACACCCGATGCGATTGCCATCAACAGGTTGCTGGCAGAGATGGTGGAGGAGGGCTGCTCCCACGCGTTTATGGAGGTCTCCTCCCACGCCCTCGCTCAACATCGCACCACCGGAATCCGCTTCGCGGGAGGCATCTTCACCAATCTCACCCGCGATCACCTGGATTATCACCCTGATTTCATCTCCTACCTACAGGTTAAGAAATCCTTTTTTGATTCCCTGCCGGCCGAAGCCTTTGCCCTGACCAATCTCGAAGACCGCAATGGCGAGGTGATGCTCCAGAACTGCCGCGCCAGCCGGTTTACCTACTCCTCCCGGGGCGTGGCCGACTTTGAGGCCAGGGTCGTTGAGCAGCATATCCACGGAATGGAGATCCTCTTTGGAGGGCGGGAGGTGTGGACCAGCCTGACCGGCCGGTTCAATGTCTCCAACCTCCTGGCGGTATACGCCGCCGCCAGCCTCCTGGGGATAGACCGGGAGCAGCTGCTGGTTGCGCTCAGCCGCCTTAAACCGGTTGAAGGCCGCCTGGAATCGGTCGCCCTGGGGGGCAGCCGGACCGCTTTCGTGGATTATGCCCATACCCCGGATGCTTTGGATAATGTCCTGAAGACACTCGTGGAGCTTAGGCCCGAGGGAGGCCGCATCATTACCGTTTTTGGTGCAGGCGGAGACCGCGACCGCGGCAAACGGCCCCTGATGGCCGGCGCCGCCTGCCGTTACAGCGACCTGGTGATCCTGACCTCGGATAATCCACGGACGGAGGACCCCGACAAGATCCTCCAGGATATCCGGGAAGGAGTCCCGGCCGGAAAAAATGACCACGTACTGAGCATTACCAACCGCCGGGAAGCCATCAAGACGGCCGTGCGCCTCTCACTCCCCGGTGATGTCATCCTCGTGGCCGGCAAGGGCCACGAGCCTTACCAGGAAATCCAGGGAGTCAAACACCATTTCGACGACCGCGAAGAGCTCCTGAACCTCCGCTTCCCCATTAACCTGACACCTGACACCTGATACCCGACACCTGACACCTGATACCCGATACCTGATACCTGATACCCAACACCTATGCTCTATTCCCTCTTCACCTGGCTTAATGAATTTGACTTTCCCGGAGCGGGGCTGTTCCAGTACATCTCGTTCAGGTCGGCAATGGCCCTGATCACCGCCTTGATTGTCTCTACATTGATCGGGAAGAGGGTAATCAACTACCTGAGAGTTAAGCAGGTGGGTGAGACAGTCAGGGATCTTGGCCTTGAGGGTCAAAACCAGAAAGCAGGGACCCCGACGATGGGAGGGGTCATCATCCTGGCCGCCCTGCTGATTCCGACCCTGCTGTTCGCCAAACTGAACAACATCTATGTCATCCTGATGCTCCTGACTACCGTCTGGCTGGGGACCATTGGTTTTATTGACGACTACATCAAGGTTTTCAAAAAGAACAAGGAGGGCCTCGCCGCCCGCTTCAAGCTGGCAGGCCAGGTCTTGTTAGGACTGATCGTCGGGGTTACCATCTTTTTCCAGGAGGATATAATCGTTAGAGAGAGGATTCCCGTTACAGCCGACCAAATGAGCGTAACCGACAGCATCATCCCGGCCGGACCGGATAATCCCCAGGCTTATAAGTTCTTGGATAGCAAGCCCACCACAACAACCATTCCGTTCGTCAAGAACAACGAGTTCGACTACCAATGGCTGGTTGCCTGGATGGGCAAGGGAGCCCTTAAGTGGACCTGGATCGTGTTCGTTGTGTTGATCATACTGATACTTACCTCCGTAAGCAATGGAGCCAACATCACCGACGGCCTCGACGGGCTGGCCACGGGGGTTTCGGCCATCATCGGAGCGACACTGGGGATCCTGGCTTATGTGTCGGGCCATTATGAGATTGCGGACTACCTGAACATAATGTACCTGCCCAACTCGGGCGAACTGACCGTTTTCGTTTCGGCTTTTATCGGGGCTACCGTTGGCTTTATGTGGTACAATAGCTACCCTGCGCAGGTTTTTATGGGTGATACCGGCAGCCTCGCGCTGGGTGGTATCATTGCCGTCTTTGCGGTCCTGATCCGCAAGGAACTGCTGGTTCCGATCCTTTGTGGCATCTTCCTGGTGGAGAACCTCTCTGTCGTCATCCAGGTTGGATGGTTCAAGTACACGCGCAAGCGCTTCGGCACCGGCAGGAGGGTCTTCCTTATGGCACCGCTCCATCACCACTTTCAGAAGAAGGGGTATGCCGAGCCGAAAATCGTTGTCCGGTTCCTGATTGTGGCCCTGCTTCTGGCCGTCATCACCGTCGTAACCCTTAAGATCAGGTAACCATGGCGGAAAAATTCATATCCCTTGGGGCGGGCGAAAGCGGGGTTGGGGCAGCCATCCTGGCGCAGAAGGTCGGATATGAGGTGCTGGTGTCCGACTCAGGGCCCGTCAAGCCGGAATACCGACAGATCCTGGTGGATCATATGATCGAGTTTGAAGAGAATGGGCACTCTGAAGGGCGGATCCTAGGGGCCGACCTGGTGATGAAGAGCCCGGGGATCCCCGAAAAGGCCCCCCTGATCAAGCGGTTGCACCAGGAGGGCATACCGGTTGTATCGGAAATCGAGTTTGCCGGCCGCCACTCCAAAGCGAAGCATATCTGCATTACCGGCAGCAATGGGAAAACCACTACCACGCTGATGCTGCACCACATCCTGACCCAGGCCGGGATGAAGGCTGGATTGGCGGGTAATGTGGGCCAGAGTTACGCCAGACAGGTAGCAGAGGCGGATTATGATCTGTACGTGTTGGAAATCAGCAGCTTTCAGCTGGATGGAATGTTCGACTTCAAGGCCGACATCGCCATACTGATGAATATCACTCCGGATCACCTGGATCGATATGATTATGATTTTCAAAAATATATAGACAGCAAATTCCGGTTGATCCAGAATATGACACCGGATGATCACTTCATTTACTGCGGCGACGACCCGGTCATCCGGGCGTGGTTGGCTGGGAGGCAGGTCCTCCCCAAACAGCTTCCCTTCGGATTCGACTCGGTTTACAACCCCGGAGCGTGGGTGGAGGGGGACCAACTTAACATTGTCATTAATAATAACCCGTTCAATATGTCCATTTTCGATTTATCCATGCAGGGCAGGCACAATGCCTACAATTCGATGGCTTCCGGGATTGCCTCCCGGGTGCTGGATATCCGCAAAGAGTCCATCCGGGAGAGCCTGTCGGATTTCCAGGGAGTGGAACACCGGCTGGAGCCGGTCATCAAGGTTCACGGGATCGAGTTCATCAACGATTCGAAAGCCACGAATGTCAACTCCTCGTGGTATGCCCTGGAAACAATGAAGACCAAGGTGGTTTGGATTGCCGGTGGCGTTGACAAGGGCAACGACTACACCATCCTGTACCCGCTCATACGGGAGAAAGTAAAGGCCATTGTGTGTCTGGGGAAGGACAACTCCAGGATCCACGAGAGCTTCTACAACCTGGTCGACACCATCGTCGACACCGACAATATGGATGAGGCCGTCAGGACTGCCTATTATCTCGCCGAGCAGGGAGATGCGGTGCTGCTTTCGCCGGCCTGTGCCAGTTTCGA
>JAWOHI010000005.1:0-6367 GCA_046485255.1 Bacteroidales bacterium | reverse complement strand
CAGACCGGCCTGTATTGGCATAATTGACATTGATCGGTGGTAGTTCCGGGTTTTGTGCCTGTGGCTTTTCCTTTTCCTCTTCCTTTTCCTCTTCCTCTTTCTCTTCTTCTTCCTCTTTCTTTTCCTCTTTCTTTTTCTCTTCCTCTCCCTCTTCCTCCAAGACCGCGGGAGCCTCCTCTTCGACTCCTTCTTCAACCGGGGTTTCGACCAAAGGTTCTTCTTCGGATTTCTCCACGGGTGCGGGCTCCTCCACGGGTGTGGGCTCCTCCTCGGGTGTGGGTGCCTCTTCAGGGGCGGGCTCCTCTTCAGTGGCGGGCTCAGTTTCGGGCTCCGCAGCAATTTCAGCGGTTTCCGGATCCAACTCTTCTTTCACTTCAGGTACCTCTCCACCAGCTGCAACCTCAATCACAACTTCTTGTTCTTCAGTCACTTCAGAACTTTCAACTTTCACCTCTTCTTCAACCGGCTCCTGGTCTTGTACAGGCTGCTCTTTCTCGGTCATGGCTATCGATTTTTTTGTAAATAATCCCGGCTTATGCCGGTATGTTCAAACGAACAGACAAACGGGCTTTCGCCCTGACGCTCACATTCCGGCAAAGATACCTATTTTTAATAAAAAAAAAGCCATCTCTTCCGGAGATGGCTGACTGAATCAGGGCTTGCTGCCTGATTAGTTGATCTCTATGTCAAGGGCCGGTTTTGACTTGATCTCTTCCCTTTTCGGAATCTCTATAATCAGGATCCCATTTTCATACTTGGCGGCAATCTTCTGGGTATCAATCCAGTTGGATAGTCTGAACCGACGACTGAATGAGCCCCTGCCAAACTCCCGGCGTGCATACCGCAGATCGCCGCTCCCTTCATTTTCACCCAGCTCAGCCATCACCGTCAGGATTTGATCTTCAATCCTGATCTTGATATCTTCCTTACCATAGCCAGGAACCTGCAATTCAATACGGAAATCATCCGCCGTCTCCACGATGTTGGCTGGCGGAAAAGAACCAAAACGGGCCATTTGGCCGTAATCATTGTGAAAAGCGTTGGCCAGCTGACCCAAACCGAATGCATCAACCCTTCCGGGGACACAATTGCTGTTTCTGAATCGAACGAGTGTCATAAGCTATCTCCTTTTTTCTATTTGTTTCTTTCCTGTTCCTTTCAAACCAAATACCAATCTTTAAAAATGCCATTTTGGCACTTTTAATTAAATATTAGCGCCATATTGTCACTTTTTATTCTTGTCAGCTCCTCAAGACGGGATCATTTTGGAGGTGGCTTTATGGCTATATTTGCAGAAGAATAGGCAAAAATGAGAATTGATATTATTACTGCGGTTCCTGAGCTGTTAGCGGGTCCTTTCGATCACTCGATGGTCAGGCGTGCCATCGGAAAAGGGCTGGCCGACGTGTACATTCATAACCTGAGGGACTACGCAACCGGCAGGCATAAGAGTGTCGATGACTATCCCTTTAGTGGCGGGGGTGGAATGGTGCTTATGGTGGAACCTATTGACCGGGCCATCAGCCAGCTGACAGCCCAACGGGATTACCAGGAGGTGATCTACACCTCGCCCGACGGACGGGCGTTCAACCAGAAACTGGCGAACAGGCTCTCCTGCCTGGAAAACGTGATCATCCTCTGCGGTCATTACAAGGGAATCGACCAGCGCGTGAGGGATCACCTGGTGACGATGGAGATCTCCATAGGGGATTATGTCCTGACTGGCGGCGAACTGGCGGCGGCGGTAATCACCGACGCGATGGTACGACTGATACCGGGTGTCCTGTCCGATGAAGAGTCGGCCCTGACCGACTCCTTCCAGGACAATCTGCTGGCGCCTCCGATCTATACCAGACCAGTTGAATATAAGGGATGGAAGGTTCCGGAGATACTGCTGTCGGGCAATGACAAGCTGATTGATGAGTGGAAGCTGGAACAGTCCTTTGACCGCACCAGGAGGCTCCGGCCCGATCTCCTCGATGATCAGCCGTCGCGCCTGCAGATACCCGAATAGAGGCACCACTGGCACTTCCCGGCATCATCAGTTTGGGTAAAAGGGATGGAAGGATCAAACAGTTCATTCAGAAGCTGATGCAGGCCTGACCGGAACTCCGGACGGGCTTCCTGGTAAATGAGAGGCCCTTGAGAGGTGCCGATCCGAGTCGTATCATTGCCACCAAGAAAATCCATAACAGGATATATGGCAGGCAATAGTGGGCGATCCCAACCGTTGACCGACCCGTACATTTCACAATAAAGCAGCACCTGGAACACGTCCTTGAGGCTATCCGTAGCATTAAAAATGGACTCAACCTGCTTGAATTTCAGGTTTGTTTTCCCTGTCTTGTAATCAACCACCCGGAGTCCGTCCGGAGTTTCATCGATACGGTCGATGATCCCGCCAAGATTGACCGCCCGGCCAGCCGGGCCTTCCTCAAACAGGTACGAGCAACCGATTGAATCCTCCGTCCTCAAGATCTTGAAAGGCAGACTCTTCCGGTCGACCCGCAAGATGGCCAGGATGAAATCCCGGGCAACTCCGAGTCCCAGCTGGTCCTTGCCACCAGGGTTATGGGCTCCTTTGACCCCCAACGATTCAGGATATTTGACATCGAGAAGTTCATCTATCCTTCCAGGATTCCGGATGATCCGGTCAAGCCACTCCCCGTCCGGGCCCCCGCCCCTCGCGGCGAAGGGTTTATACAGGCCCTCCATAACCAGGTGAACCAGAGTTCCGAACCCTTTTGGCTCGGAGGCGGAGCCAGGCTCCCAGGGCTCCCTGATATCCAGAATCTTGCTGAAAGCAAACCGGATGGTGCAATCCAGGTAATCCTTCAGTGCACTCGGCGAAATCGATTTGGAGGGGTTAGCCGGATCGAGGAAGCGCTGCAGTTTTTCCAGTACCCGGCCGGACTTCTGAATCACCAGTGGCCCTTCGCCCGTCGAAATACGGGTTGAAGGCTCCTCCATCCATAACAATTCAAGGGGGGTCTCCAGCTCAATCTGGGTGACATACCGGCTTTTTTCGCCTGAGTTGATCTGATCATCGCGATGCCCGGTCAGATAGAGCAGCGTTACCTTACGTGCCCTTTGCAATAGCCTGTAGAAGTAATAAGAGTAAATGTGATCACGGTGTTCCGCAACGGGGAGCCGGAAAAATTTTCGTAACGAATAGGGAATAAGGGAAGCCGGCAAGCTCCTGGAGGGCCAAATCCCTTCATTGAGGGAGAGGATGTAAACCTCTTGGAAATCAAGCAGGCGCGTCTCCAGTATCCCGGTCACCAGGGTAACCGGCTCACCACCCCCGGGCTCCAGGGTAACCCGATGCCGTTGGATAAAGCGGGCCAGCAACTTGAATGCGCTATCGCAATCCAGCGACAGGTTCCAACGGACCGCAACCCGTCGAACCTGGTCAAGTTCCTTGCTCAGCGCATTCAGGACTGCCCGCTCAAGGGGGGTCGCGGGGATGCCCCTTGCAAGGAGCCAATCGACATACTGCTCAAGTATTTCAAGAGGCCTTCTGACCAGACCAGGAAGGTTGTTGATCAGCGGCAAGCCAGGTTTAACCAGAAAATACTCCTCCGGAACCACCTCCGGGTAGCTTCCCTTCACGTTTTTTCCCCATTCGCGCTCCTGCACGGTCAGGAGGGCTCCCACCCAGGGATGGGCAAGGAGTGCAATGGTGTCGGACGTGTCAAAGGTTCCGGCATCAGCCGTTCCCCTGGCGGCGAGCCAATCGGAGAAACACTGGATGAAAGAGGCCGCGAGGGTCTCCCCTGCCGGGAAACCCGAACTGAAATTAACCTGCCCAAGGTCGTCGGTCCAGGTACGGATCAGGTCGGCCAGCCCTGATTCATCCGCCAACACAATGCCCCTTGGGCCGGTTGGATCCTCCCTCAACAGCCGGGTAAGCAAGTGTATTTGACCTGATTGGGAGGTGACCGGCAGCACCCTGACTGAAGGAGATTCCGGCTGGGGGTCAAACAGGGAGTTCTCCCCACCGGGGAAAGGGCTAAAAGCATCTGGTGGAGGAAACTGCCTGAGATGCCGCTGGATGAACTGGCCCGCTTCGTGGAGCCCGTTGCAGTAAAACGGGTGATAATCCCAATAAAAACGGGCTTTCCCCGTGTCCCTCAGGTACGTGAAAAGTTCCTCCTCGGCCCGGGTCAGGGCATTGAATCCAACCAGTCCGACCAATTCGGTTTCTTCCAGGCGGGGGTATCCACCCCGGATCCTGTCGGCCACCTTGCGGTAACACATACCAGAGGTAGCCAACCCCCTGGAAACCAACACTTCGTGAAAGGACCGGTAGATATTCTCCAGGTTTTCCCAGGTGGCCAGCCAATTTTCCTGATGCCGGCTGGTCCTGTCGCTGAAACTTCCCCAGAACCCAGCCACCAGCGCTGCGATCTGCTCATACTCCTCGGATTCAATGATGGCCTCGGTTTTCTTGTATTCGGTCAGGCCCCTGAAAAGCACGGCCGGATCAGCCAGGTACTTATCCACATCATCAAAATCATTCAGGATCATCTCTCCAAAGTCGAGGAACTGCCCGAAGGAGCCCTGATAATCCAACTGTTTCCGGACAACCGGGTACAGGGCAGCCAGGCGGGTGAGGCGATCGGGGACCACCAGGCCGGAGAGCCTGACCATCCAGTCATCGATACTGTAGACTTCCGGAGAAAAGACCGGCCTGGGAATTTGCCGGTGTAATTCGCGGCTAAAAGTCCTGCCGGCACGCCGGTTTGGAAAAATGAATACCGAGCGGCCGGGGTCACCCCCGGTTGCCTCCAGGACATCGCGCACAACAAGGGAAAGGAATGACTTCAACAGTGCTGTTCGTTTCCATCAAAGGTAACGATTTTGCCAGGGAGTTAAACCTTGGGGCCCTTTGAGTTGTTCCTTTTCCTATCTTAGCCAAACAGGATGATTACGAAATGGACAAGCACGATTACCTGAACCAGGCGGACAGTAGCGCCATTGAACAACTTTACCACAACTATCTTGCTGATCCGCTGTCGGTTGATCTTAGCTGGAGACGGTTTTTCGAAGGGTTTGACTTCGCCAGGAGCGCCCACATGGCCCTGCCGGCCGGGGAGACGGATGTAGATCGCGAATTCAGGGTATTGAACCTGATCGACTGGTACCGGAAGCGGGGGCACCTCTTCACCAAAACCAACCCCGTGAGGGAAAGGAGGAAATACTTTCCAACGCTTGATATCGATAATTACGGGCTGGGACAGGAAGACCTTGACGTCATCTTTCAGGCCGGCAAGCAGATCGGCATTGGGCCGGCCACCCTGGACCAGATAGTCGGTCATCTTCAGGAAACTTATTGTCAAAGCGTTGGCGCTGAGTTTATGTACATCCGCAACGCTGTCGTTCTCGATTGGCTGCAAAAACGAATGGAATCGACCCGAAACCGGGAAACTTTCAGCCTGGAGGAAAAGCTGAAAATTTTCGGGCACATCAACCGTGCAGTAGGGTTTGAGAAATTCATCCACAAGAAATTCGTGGGCCAGAAACGGTTTTCCCTTGAAGGGACCGAGGCCCTGATTCCCGCGCTTGATCAGATCATTGAAAAGGGATCGCAGCTGGGGATCCGTGAGTTTACCATTGGGATGGCCCACCGTGGCCGCCTGAATGTCTTGGCCAACATTATGCAGAAGCCTTATGTCGACATATTCAGGGAGTTTAAGGGAATCGATTACGAGGAAGGGGTTGTGTTGGGCGACGTGAAGTATCACCTGGGCTATGATCGTGAAATTATCACCGGAAAGGGACAGACCGTCAGGGTTGAACTCCTGCCAAACCCCAGCCACCTGGAGACGGTCGGGCCGCTGGTCGCGGGAATGGCCCGGGCCCGGATCGACCAGGTTCATCAGGGCGACGAATCTCGCGTCCTGCCTGTTCTGATCCACGGCGACGCTGCCGTCGCAGGCCAGGGGGTGGTTTACGAGCTCCTGCAGATGTCGCAGCTGCCCGGATACCGCACTGGCGGGACGATCCACCTGGTCCTGAACAACCAGGTCGGTTTCACCACCAACTACCTGGAAGCCCGCTCCAGCACGTATTGCACCGATGTGGCAAAAGTGGTTAAATCACCCGTTTTCCACGTCAATGGCGATGACGTGGAAGCCCTGATCTACACGATCCGCCTGGCAGTCGAGTTTCGGCAGCTTTTTGCCCAGGATGTTTTTATCGACATCCTTGGATATCGAAAATATGGGCACAATGAGGGGGATGAGCCTCGTTTTACCCAGCCCCTGCTGTATAAGGCCATCGAGAAACATCCGGATATCCGGGCAATCTATGCTGGCCGTCTCGGGTCGGAAGGGCTTCTGAACGAGGCGGATAAGGATCGCAT
>JAWOHI010000298.1:0-4990 GCA_046485255.1 Bacteroidales bacterium | reverse complement strand
CTCAACCTGGATTTCAATGACGATCTGGTACAAGGCACCTGCGTCACCCACCAGGGAGCGATTTACAATACCCGGGTTAAAAGTCTGTTTTCCTAAAACCTAGAAAAATGCAAGCCATATTGGAATTCTTCTTCATTCATAAAGAGGCCATCTTCATCATTGCCCTCTCGGTTCTCCTCGGCATCGAGGTGATATCCCACGTGCCGGCCATCCTGCATACCCCGCTGATGTCCGGTGCCAACGCCATTCACGGGGTTGTGATCATCGGAGCCATCATCGTGATGGGGCACGCCCACTCCACGGCATCCCTGATATTGGGATTCCTCGCCGTCGTGCTGGGAACACTTAACGTGGTTGGCGGATTTGTCGTCACCGACCGGATGCTGGATATGTTTAAAAAGAAACCGAAGAAGCTATGAAAGAATTGATCGAACACCTGCAAACCATCACCTTTACGCTAGGCGATTCAGTCCTTGAAATCTCCTACCTGGTCGCGTCCATCCTCTTCATTTTCGGATTGAAAATGCTCAGTCACCCGGATACGGCCCGTAGGGGTAACATCCTGGCAGCCATTGGGATGGGCTTAGCTATTGTCTGCACTTTGCTTTTCCATCAGATAGATGGAGAGCCAATTGGGAATATTGGTCTGATAATCATTGCTATAGCCGTCGGAACCGTCATAGGGTGGGTCATTGCCGTCAAGGTCAAGATGACCGCAATGCCCCAGCTGGTCTCTTTTTTCAACGGTATGGGCGGGGCTGCGGCGGCGCTGATCTCCCTGATGGAGTTTCCCCGGATGGCGCCCGAACTGATCGAGAAGCACGGTATGCTGAACGGGCACGCCATTGCCATCCTCCTGGGGCTGGCGATCGGAAGCGTCTCCTTCGCCGGGAGTATGATCGCTTTTGGCAAGCTGGCTGAGAAGATTGGGGATCCGAAGCTCAAATTCATGCGGGTGATCAACCTGCTCTTCCTGGTCGGCATCCTCTCCTTTATCGTAGTGATCCTGGCGCAGGGGCACACCCACCCGAAGGACATCGCGTGGATGGCCTATGTGCTGCTCGGTGTTTCCCTCCTGTACGGCGTAACCTTCGTGATTCCGATCGGGGGAGCCGATATGCCGGTGGTCATCTCGCTGCTTAACTCCTTCACGGGTGTTGCCGCGGCAATGGGCGGATTCCTCTACGACAATCAGGTGATGCTCACCGGTGGGATCCTGGTCGGGTCGGCCGGGACCATCCTCACCATCCTGATGTGCAAGGCGATGAACCGGTCGCTGCTGAACGTCATCATCGGAGCCTTTGGCGGTGGCGGGGCGGCGGCGGGACACGAGGCCGGTGCCATCCGTGAGATCAGTGTCAGTGACGCTGCCGTCCTGCTGAGCTATAGCCAGAAGGTGGTGATCGTCCCGGGATACGGGCTGGCGGTGGCCCAAGCCCAGCATATCTGCCACGAAATGGAAAAGATGCTTGAGGAGAAGGGCGTCGACGTGCGCTATGCCATCCACCCGGTGGCCGGCCGGATGCCCGGGCATATGAACGTCCTGCTGGCTGAGGCTGACGTGCCTTACGAGAAGCTGATCGAGAGCGACCATATCAACGAAGACCTGCCCAATGTCGATGTCGTGGTGGTGATTGGCGCCAACGACGTGGTGAACCCCGCCGCGGTGGATGATCCCTCCAGCCCGATCTACGGAATGCCGGTGGTGCGGGTTTGGGAAGCCAGGAACGTCATCGTGATGAAAAGAGGGATGGGCAAGGGCTACGCGGCCATCGAAAACTTCCTCTTCTTTAACCCGCGAACCCGGATGCTCTTTGGAAACGCCAAAGACAGCATACAAAAGCTGATCTCCGAAATAAAGGAGCTGTAAATTAAGCGGACAAAAAAAAGAGGCTGTCTCACAAGGGCAGCCTCTTTTTTCTTTTGTCTTTGTTCTTTCATCTTAATCTACCAGTATCTGGAGCTCTCTGGGCTCCTTCCACCTTCCCCGGGTAAAGTCGGGGAACTTGACCGGCACGGAGCCGAGCTGGACTGAGATCTCCGTCAGCGGATAAACCACGCTCCAGGAGGCGGCGTCATACACGTCCATATCGAGCTGTATGCCCCGGTTCAGATTGTCGATCACGCGGTAGATCTCAACGAAATCCATCCCCCCGTGGCCCCCGTATTTCTCGATCTCGGCCTTGAGGCGGGTCCAGATGGGATGGTCAAACTTGGCACGCATCTCCTTGTAATCGCCGTCGGACAGCCACCGGTGGCTATCCTTCCCTTCCAGGGCAAGCCGGCTGGGGTACCCCTCGTGATACCCTTTCGTACCTGCCAGGCAGTTTTTGCGCGAATAGGGCCTCGGGGTGACCACATCGTGGTAGAGGTGTATCATCCTCCCCTTGGCCGTCTTGATCAGGCTGGTGTTCATATCACCGTGCTTGAAATCATCGCGATTGTAAAACTCGTTCGAGGAATCGACCTTCTTGGAGTACTCAGTCAGGGAAGCCTGTAGTGAACTCATCGAAACAAGGTATTCGAACCGGTCCCCGCGGTCGATATCCATATATTGGGCTACCGGGCCCAGACCGTGAGTTGGATAGAGGTTCGCGTCGTGCTTGACGTGGTGCCTGATGCGCCACTGGTTATAGTAGGAGTGGTCGAACAGCATACTGCGAAGATCGTGGATGTAGGCGGCATCGGCATAGGTCAGGGTGCCGAACACCCCCTGGCGGGCCATGTTCAGCAGCCACAACTCCTCATTGCCGTAGCAGCAGTTCTCCAGCATAATGCAATTCCGCTGGGTCTCCTCGGCCGTGTTCACCATCTGCCAGCACTCGTCGAGCGTTACGGCAGCAGGAACCTCAATGGCAACGTGCTTTCCAAGGCGCATCGCCTCCACGGCCATCTCCACGTGGACATCCCAGTGGGTAAAAATGAAAACCAGGTCGAGGTCATCACGCTTCACCAACTCCTTCCAGGAATCCGGCTTTCCCTTGTAAACCGCCGGATTCTGTCCGTGCTTTTTCAGGGCCTCATAGGTCCGGTCGGCATATTTTTCCTGCAGGTCGCAGATAGCCACTATCTTTGCCTTATCGGGAAAAAGGGCGTCGACCAGCGTGGTCATTCCCGACCCCCGCATCCCTAGCCCGATGATCCCTACCCTGACCTGCTTGATCGGCGGCACTTTCAAGCCGATGACCGACTTGCCGGAGGATGCCGGTGTGGCGGAGAGACGCTCGAGCAGCTCCTCCACGTCGGGCGACTTCCCACCGAACCCCAGGGACGGGATGCCCATAAAAGCCCCTGTCAGGGCTGAAATCCGCAGGAATGACCTGCGATCGAGTGGTCCTTTCATGATAATTTCTCTTTTGGTTTTGGAGCGAAGATACACCAAGGCGGACAAAGTATCAAACTGAAGAATTTTTTAGTTAATTTTCCAATCTTGAACCTAAAAGTGTATTTTCAACATTTAAAATTCCGGGTCTTTTTAGAAACCTAAAATGATAATCAAATGATCGGATTTCACTGGTTAGACTGGACCGTACTCGGGCTTTTCGGCCTTGCCCTGGTTGGTATCATCGTTTGGGTGAGCCGGATGAAGGAGGACACCTCATCCGACTATTTTCTTGCCGGCCGGGATGCCACCTGGCTGGCCATCGGTGCCTCCATCTTCGCGTCGAACATTGGCTCGGAGCACCTGGTCGGGCGGGCCGGCGCGGGAGCCAGCAGCGGAATGGCAATGGCCCACTGGGAGATGCACGGCTGGCTGATCCTGGTCCTGGGGTGGGTGTTCGTCCCCTTTTACGCTCGAAGCGGGGTCCTGACAATGCCCGAATTCCTGGAGAAGAGGTACAATGCAACCTCCCGCTCCTTCCTCTCCATCATTTCCCTGGTCAGCTATGTCCTCACCAAGGTGGCGGTGACCGTTTATGCCGGCGGTATCGTTTTCAAGCAGGTCCTCGGGATCGAGTCGATGTGGGGCATCGATTTCTTTTGGATCGGGGCGGTCGGGCTGGTGGTCCTAACCGGTATCTACACCGTGATCGGCGGAATGAAATCGGTGCTGTACACCAGTATTTTACAAACACCTGTACTTCTGATCGGCTCCATCGTCATCCTCGTGATCGGGTTGACCAAGATCGGCGGTTGGAGCGAACTGATGGAGATCTGCCGGGCCAATACGACCCCGCTGGGGGATTCGATGACCAGCCTGATCCGATCGCCAAAAGATTCGCAATTCCCCTGGACAGGCGTTTTGTTCGCCTCCCCGATCATCGGGTTCTGGTACTGGTGCACGGATCAATATATCGTGCAACGCGTCCTGTCGGGCCGCGACCAGAAACAGGCCAGGCGGGGTGCCATTTTCGGCGGCTACCTCAAGCTGTTGCCCGTATTCATCTTCCTGATTCCAGGGATGATAGCCTATGCCTTGAACCAGAAGGGGATGATCAACCTGACCAATTCGGATGCGGCCTTCCCCACCCTCGTATCCACACTCCTGCCGATCGGCTTGAAAGGGATTGTCGTAGGTGGCCTGATCGCCGCCCTGATGAGTTCGCTCGCCTCCCTGTTCAACTCCTCGGCTATGTTGTTCACTGTTGACTTCTACAAGAAATACAAACCCAACTCACCTGAAAAGCACCTGGTCAAGGTTGGCCGGTTGGCCACCGTAGTCATCGTCATCCTGGGCGTCCTCTGGATACCGGTGATGAAAAGTCTGGGCGAGGTGCTCTATGTGTACCTCCAGGATGTCCAGTCGCTGTTGGCACCCGGAATCGCCGCGGTATTCCTCCTCGGGGTCTTCTGGAAGCGCGCCTCAGCCCAGGGAGGTATGTGGGGGCTTATCGTCGGGTTTGTCCTCGGAATGACACGGCTCGCCCTGAAGGTTTTCTCCGGCAGCCTGAACCCGGACAGCTTGGTCTACCAGGTGTTTATCTCGCCCAATTGGCTCCATTACTGCATTTACCTGTTTGTCATCAGCATCCTGGTGATCGTGGTGGTG
>JAWOHI010000273.1:0-10425 GCA_046485255.1 Bacteroidales bacterium | reverse complement strand
CTCGTCTCGGGCGGCACCGACAACCATCTCATGGTCGTCGACCCACCGCCATCTCCCTGCCTGTGATCAGCCGGTAGATGTATATGCCTGGTTTCAGGCTGTTGTCGGTGAAAGTCCGGTCATGGCTGCCGGCCGGAAGCCACTCGTCTGTCAGCTGCTGAACGAGGCGGCCCTGCAAGTCAAATACGGCCAGTGAAACGGGCCCTCCCTGGGGAAGGTTGAACCAGATCGTGGTTTCGCGACTAAATGGGTTGGGGTAGCAGCCTGATTCCAAGCCGTTTGAAACCGGAAAACCGCTGATCCCGGTGGGGTTGCACTCCCTGAATTGTACCCCGTCGAGCCAGAGGGTGTAGCCAAAATCCCAGGTATCGGCCCTGAATTCCACATAGTTGACGTTTTCCAGGCTCATATTGCCTACCACGTTCCTGACGTAGGCCGTGTTGCCCTTAAGGGGCACCCGGTACCGGCGCCAGTTGTTGTGGGCATTGTTCAGCAGCGAGGCGGCTGCCGTGTACTCGAAGTAGCCCTGGTTGGTGTTGCCTACCCGGATATGAAACGCCTGAAACCCATAAGATGGCTGCTTTATGGTCTTGACCCAGAAGGTGAGCGTATCGGTTTCCTGGAGGTTCCAGACTGCCAGCGAATCATCAGCCGGCCTGTAATTGAGGCCGACATCCCAGCCCCGTGGCGTATACATCTTGATCGAGGCTGCACCAACCTTTTTGTCTGTGTAATCCCAAATCAGCGTCTCATCCCGCCGGTGCCCGTAGCCGGGATCGGCATAGATGGTCCAGACGCCAGGCCTCTCAGCCATATCGCAGGGCGGATTATCCTGGATCCGGGGCTCCTCGGTCCGCACGAACGGCTGCCACTCGATATTCCCGGAGATCCGCTGCCGGATCAGGGTGTCGACCATCGGGATAAAGGTGTTGTTAGGCGCAAAGATCTTGTCGGACGAGGCATTCCGAAGGTGGAACAGGGTGGGCGAGCGGAAGATGTTTCCGGTAATGGTGTCGTTGAACGATTGCCCCTCAAAATAGATATCCTCCTTGTTCCGGCTGAACGTATTGTTCTTAACCACCAGGTTCTCGGTATTGATGGCGCTGATGCCCCACACATTGCCTTCGATCAGGTTGTCGTATATCCAGTAATGGTGCGAAAACTGGTCACCGTAGGGATTGATGATCCCGCCTTCCCACAGTTCAAATCCATAGGGGTTCTGACTGATCACGTTGTTCCTGAACGTGTTGCGGAATCCTCGATCGACCGCTACCCCCGATTGCAGGTTGCCGATGATCTCATTGTCCTCGACTATTGAGTTGAAACTGTAGCCGAGCCAGAAGCCGTAATGGCTGAAATTGCACTTGTTCCCGACATAGACGTTCCCGTCGGCAAAAGTGGCCTCAATGGCGTTATGGGGTGAATAGGAGCAGTCGTTGTACCCGAAATAGTTGTTGTTCGGTATGTCGGAGTACTCATATTGGCCGAGAAAAACCCCATCGCCCGAGTAGGTCAGGTTATTGTGTTCCACCCGGTTATTGTTGGAAACGATCAGCAGGATCGCCGCACAGTCGCTCGGATCGGTAATGCGGTTCACGTGGGAACAGTCGTTGTGGTGGATGTGACAATTGTTGGTGAAGTTCATCCGGATTCCAAACCCGCAGTTCCAGTTCAGGATATTGTCGTAAATGGTGATGTTGTCGCACTCATACAGGGCCACCCCATCGTTCTGCTGGGTCATCAGGTTGCCGTGGATCTCCGAATCGCTGCAGCGGTCGAACAGCACCCCGCCACCCAGCGCCTCCGAAACCCCCGTCCAGATGAAAATCCAGCCGGTCGTATCCTTCTTGTTATAGGAAAAGTTGTTGTCAATGATCCTGATATCAGATGATTGCTTTGCGGTGAGCGCATAGTAATACTTTTCCACCTTGCTGAAATTTCGGATGGTGATATTCCGGGAATTTTCGATGAAGATCATAAAGCCGGTAAAGGCACTTCCGGTCACCTCCACGTCCGCACCGTCGATGGTGATGTTCTCCTTGTTGACGATCCGGATCACCCCGTCGCGCCCCATATCGGCGAAGGAGTAAGTGCCCGGCTGGATCTTGATGTCTGAATTGGAGGGGATCTCCATTTGGTCGGTCAGGGGAAGAATGGTCTGGCCTGCTAACGGTGTCAGAAAGCAGAAGACCGGAACGAGGAGGAGAAGGAACTTTTTCATCATTGAAGGTTTATCATTCAAATTTATAAAAATCCGCCGAGGGTGAGGTTGATTTGTGATATTCCCTGTGTGAACTTCAATCCATTAACTGTTTTATCTTTGCGAATAATTTGCCTGTTATGGACAACACCATTCATCCGGCCAAAATCTATCAGGGTATCCTGATTGCGGTCATTCTTGGCTGCGCACTGGTTTTATGGCGGCAGCTCAGTTTCCTCTTTCCATCCCTGCTGGGAGCCGTCGCTCTTTATATTCTCCTCAAGGCCCCAATGGCCTGGCTGATGAAAATAAAGCATCTCAAGAGCTGGATGGTGGCTGGAATCTTGATGCTCCTGACAGCACTCATTATCATCATCCCAACCATCTTAATCATCAGGCTCCTGATATTTAAGGCGATGCCGTTCGTTGAATCACCGCAGTTCTTTATCGACATATTCAATCAGATCAATGCCTATCTAAAGGATGAGCTCGGACTCAACATCCTCAACAGGGATATGCTGGTCAGGTTCAGCGGAAAGTTGACCGAGATTGCCCAACAGATGATCAAGGTGACGCTCCAAACGGTGGTGGTTCTGGTTTTTATGTACCTGTTCCTGTTTTTTATGATGATCAACAGCCGGAAAATGGAGCTTTACGTACGGCAGTACCTTCCCTTCAGTCAGAGCAATAAGCAAAAACTGCTGGACGAGGTATCCCTGATGGTCCGGAGCAATTCAATCACCATCCCGGTGGTGGCCCTGGTGCAGGGAGGGGTGGCGATGATCGGCTATATGATCTTTGGCACCAGCGAACCGGTTTTGCTGGGCGTCCTGACGGCCATCTCCTCAATGATTCCTGTGGTGGGTGCGATGCTGGTTTACCTTCCGGTGGTCGTTTATACCCTGGCCACCGGAGATTTTGGTCAGGGCATCGGCTTGATGGCCTGGTGCTTCATCCTGGTAGGCTCTGTTGACAATATCGCCCGTTTCATTCTCCAGAAAAAGCTGGCTAACGTGCACCCACTAATCACGATCCTGGGAGTTATCGCCGGTACCAAGCTGTTCGGGCTCATTGGACTGATATTCGGGCCACTGATGATTTC
Organism: Bacteroidales bacterium; assembly: GCA_046485255.1. GTDB lineage: Bacteria > Bacteroidota > Bacteroidia > Bacteroidales > UBA12481 > UBA12481. The sequence continues at coordinate 7,123 of JAWOHI010000273.1, read as the reverse complement.
GCTGTTTGTCGTCCTTGTGCGCATCTATTTCAGCGAGTTCGGCCGGGTCAAGACGGAGGAGTGAGCGTCCGCCCGGTTTTGGGTGCCGGAGCAAAAATGGTTAAGTTTGCTGATAAACCGGATCCGATGAAAAAGCTATTCATTGTCCTTTCCCTTGGGCTTCTACCTTGTGCCCTGATCTCCCAGTCCGTGGAAACTGTCGAGGCGAAAGCCAACCGGATGGAGTGGTTCTCCGACGCCAAGCTGGGCATCTTCGTACATTACGGCATTTACGCGGTGGATGGAATTGATGAGTCCTGGTCATTTTATAACGGCAAGGTGACTCACGAGCAGTATATGAAGCAATTGAAGGGCTTTACGGCTAAGAAGCTCGATACCGACCGCTGGGCCGACCTGTTTGCCGAAAGCGGGGCGAGGTATGCGGTCCTGACCAGCAAGCACCACGATGGGGTGGCCCTGTATCATACCGCAATGAACGACCTCAGCGTGGTTCGTAAATCGCCTGCCAAGAAAGATGTGGTGGAGATGTTCTGCAATAGCGTCAGGTCCAGGGGGATGAAGGCCGGACTCTACTTCTCCCTGATTGACTGGACCCATCCCGATTACCCGAATTTTACCCGGGAGGAAAAGCGTTACACAAACGATCCGCTCCGGTGGGACCGGTTCCTGACCTTTATGAACGGCCAACTGGACGAAATCGCCACCCGCTTTAACCCGGATCTCTGGTGGTTCGACGGCGACTGGGAGTTCAGCGCCGAAGAGTGGAAAGCCCCTCAGGTCCGCGAGAAACTGCTGGGGTTTAATCCCGGGGTGATCATCAATTCCAGGCTGCAGGGCTACGGCGATTATGAAACCCCGGAGAACGGGGTGCCCATTCATCAGCCCGAGAGTCCCTGGTGGGAGTTGTGTATGACCCTCAACGATTCGTGGGGTTATCAGCCAACCGACCGCAATTACAAAACAGCCAACCAGGTGATCCGGATCTTTGCCGACTGCATCGGGCTGGGCGGCAATCTGTTATTGAATATCGGACCTAAGGAGGACGGAACCATCCCCGAAGAACAGGTCGCCATCCTGAAGGAACTGGGGCGATGGACCGGCAAGCACTCGGATGCCATCTATGGCACCAGGGCCGGGGTATCGCGCGACTGGTATTCGGGACCCAGCACCCGGTCAAAGGACGGCACCAAATTGTATCTCTTCGTAGAGCATAAGCCTAATGGGCCACTCGTGGTAAAGGGACTCAAAAACAAGGTGGCCACAGCCTGGGTGGTTGGATCAGGGGTAACCATCAATACCTACGTGATGATGAAGCCCTGGTGGAGCAATAACCCAGGCCAGCTTTACATCAATGTGCCGGAGGATCAGCTCGACCCGCAGGTGACTGTCGTCTGCCTTTCCCTGGCAACGCCTCTTGAATGACCTGTCTTTTACAAAAAAGATAGTTGAGTTCTTGTGGTTGGTCTGGATGCGGGCCATACTGCAAAGATTAATCTCCTATTAATAGCAAATCCTCTATATTTAGCCCGGCAAATTGCACCGAATCTAAGCTAATATTCAATAAATGAGTATGTTAAAGGAAAGAATGGCTCTTTTTACCGCTCCACAGGTGGTTCAACGGGCCGGGTTGTACCCCTATTTCCGGATGATCGAGTCGGAGCAGGATACGGAGGTGGTGATCAACGGGAAAAAGGTGCTCATGTTTGGATCCAACAGCTACCTGGGCCTGACCAATCACCCGAAAATCATTGAAGCGGCCCAGAGGGCCACGAACAAGTACGGCACGGGGTGTGCCGGATCTCGCTTTCTCAACGGAACGATTGACATTCACATTGAACTGGAGGAAAAACTGGCCGAGCTGACCGGCAAGGAGGCCTCGCTGGTGTTCAGCACCGGGTTCCAGGCCAACCTCGGTGTCCTATCCTGCATTGCCCAGCGGCACGACACCATTTTGCTCGACGCGCTCGACCACGCATCCATCATCGAGGGATCGAGGCTCTCATTTGCCAAGGTTCTCAAGTTTGACCATAACAATATGGACTCCCTGGAGAAACGGCTGTCGGCCTGCGTTCCCCATACGATGAAATTCATCGTCGTGGATGGGATCTTCAGTATGGAGGGCGACATTGTCAAGTTGCCCGAACTGGTGGAGCTCAAGCGGAAATACAACGCCACCCTGATGGTAGATGACGCGCACGCGGTTGGGGTTCTGGGCAGGAATGGCGCCGGAACCGCCGATCATTTCGGATTGACCGAAGAGGTGGAGGTCATTATGGGAACCTTCAGCAAGTCGCTGGCCTCCCTGGGTGGCTATATCGCAGCCGATTCCGATACGATCAATTTCCTCAAGCACAACTCCAGAGCGTTGATCTTCAGTGCTTCCCCCACGCCGGCTTCCACGGCATCCGTGCTGGCTGCCCTGGAGGTAATGAAGGAGGAGCCCGACCGCATCACGCGGCTCTGGGATATTTCCCACTACGCGCTTTCCTCATTCAAGCAGCTGGGTTTCAACACCGGGCTCTCCGAAACCCCCATCATCCCCCTTCACATCGGCGACTTTACCAAAACGTTGATCTTAACCAAGGAACTGCTGGAATGCGGGATCTTTGTCAATCCGGTGGTCGCCCCCGCCGTTCCCCGAAACCAGTCGCTGATCCGTTTTTCCCTTACCGCTACCCACACCCGGGAACAGGTGGATTATGCCATTGATAGGATTTATCAGATTAACAAAAAGTTACAGGAAGCTTGAAACGATCAGTCCTGACCAATCCCGTGGTCCTTATTACCGGCGCCTCATCCGGTCTCGGCCTGGCGACAGCCGAACTGCTTGCCGCATCGGGATGCCGGGTTTATGGAGCAAACCGTTCCAACCTGAAACCTTCCAACGGGGTTACCCGCCTGCCATTGGACCTTACCGATGAGGTTTCGATCAAAGGAGTGGTCGAGCAGGTCATCCGGGCTGAGGGCCGACTGGATGCGGTCGTGAACAATGCCGGGTTCGGGCTTGCCGGAGCCCTGGAAAACTTCACTTCGGAGGAGATGCGCCGGCAATTCGAGGTGGTGTTTTTTGGACTCGACTCGTTGTGCCGGGCATCCATTCCCCATCTTCGGCAAAGTATTGCAGGTAAAATAATTAATATCAGCTCGATAGGAGGTCTTATCGGTCTCCCCTTCCAGGGTGCCTACTCGGCTGCCAAATTCGCCGTCGAGGGCTACACCGAAGCATTGAGGCTGGAGCTGAAGCCTTTCGGGGTCCACGTTTCGGTGGTCAACCCGGGTGATTTCCACACCGGGTTTACCTCCAACCGGACCATTGTAGGGCGAGAAAATGAGGAGAGCCCCTACCGCCAACGCTTCCGCAAAACATTGAGCATCATTGAGTCGGATGAACTGGGCGGCTGCAATCCCATTCTGGTGGCCAAAACAGTGCGGCGCATCATCTTTTCACGGTCGCCGGGTTTCAGGTACCTGGCCGGGCGGTTCGACCAGAAGCTGATGGCCCGCATCAAGCCGATCCTGCCACACGCCCTGGTCGACTGGCTAATGCTGAACCACTACCGGGCAGGCTGACTCCAATCAACAACAAGATCGATCGGCACATTTTGGTATCATTGCATTATGAACCCGGATCAACAGCTTATTGACACTGCCTTAGGCCTCAATGCCACCCGCGCCGCTTACGTCGACACCTCCCTGATCCGTTTTGAGGCGAGCTTCCGTCAATTATGCGAGATGAACACCTGCGGGCACTTTGGCCTCAACTGGATGTGCCCTCCCGCCGTGGGTGGGTTTGAGGAGATGCGATCCCGGGTTTTGGGATTCAATCACGGCCTGGTGATTCAAACCGTGGTAGAACTGGAGGATTCATTTGATTACGAAGGTATGACCCTCGCTGCCGATCGGCACGACCGGGTTTTCAGGCAGGTTTTGGCCTCTTTTCGTGAGCGTTATCCCGACCAGGCGCACCTGCCCTTGAGCGCGGGAGCCTGCCGCTATTGCCCCACTTGCACCTGTCCCGGATCCCCCTGTGCCTATCCTGAGGAGGCCATCCCGTCGCTCGAGGCCGCAGGGATTGATGTGAATGCCCTGGTTGCCGCGGGCGGAATGCCTTATAATAACGGCCCTGCAACCGTCTCCTACGTGGGCGCGATATTCTGTTAATCCCCGGAAATCCTTGCCACGAAGGACAATACTGCTATCTTTAAGCCGGTAACGCTTCATTAATCTAAGGATCGATATGCTCACTCGCATCAACTTCCGGGATATTGGTGAAATTCCCCTCCCTGGCGGACGGCGGATCAAAAAGGGCCTGCTCTATCGCTCGGCCGTCCTGCAAAAACTTAGTTCGGGCGACCGGAGGGCGATCGACAACCTGGGTATACGCACGGTTGTTGATCTCCGCTCGGTGGAAGAGCAGGAGCGCCGGCCCGCCAAACTCCCCGGCGAGCGGAGGGTATCCCTCCCCTGCAATATCGACCGGCGGACCCGTGACCGCTTAAAGCCGCTTTTCTTCAAGCGCAATTCCAACAAGAAGATCATTGAGGTGATGGATGACGTGTATGCCGAAATGGTTGACCTGATGCTGGAGCCGTTGGGCGCCCTGTTCAGGCTGATCCTCGACCCTGTAAACCTCCCAATGATCATTCACTGCCGGGCCGGAAAGGACCGCACAGGCTTCGCCGCGGCGATGATCCAGCGGTTGCTGGGGGCGGACATGAAGACGATCTTTGACGATTACCTCCGGTCAAACAAGTTTATGAGCACCCAGATCAAGCGAGGTCAATGGAAATTACACCTGATCACGGCCGGATTCCTGCCCAGGGGAAACCTGCAGGCAGCCTTCGAGGTGCGGCAGGAATACCTGCAAACCGCGTTCGACCGGGTTGATACCAAATATGGCGGGGTTGAAGGCTATTTTCTCAAAGGAGGCATCACGATTGAGGAACTGGAACTGATCAGGGAGAAACTATTGGAAAATCCCAAATAACAGAGTACAAATTCCAAATAAGTTCCAAATTTCAAATCACAAATTCCTTCAAGTATTCCAGTTGATTATGAGGCATCTTGATATCTTCAAAGTCCTGCGCACCTCTTTGATCTTTCTTCTTTTTTCTTTCTTTCTTCTTCCGCAGGCCTTAGGCCTGCGGGATACCCTCCGGATGTCCGATTTCGGCCTCGCGCCGGATTCGAGGGTCAATGCGGTTCCCTATGTACAAAAAGCCCTGGCAGCCTGTAAGGCAAATCCGGATGCCGTGCTGCTTTTTGAGCAGGGCCGTTACGATTTCTGGCCACACCATTGCCAGGAGCGGGTCTATTATGAATCCAACACCACCGACAACAACCCGCGTCGATGCGCCATCCTGATCGAGGAAATGATGGGGCTCACCATTGACTGTGGTGGTGCTGATTTCGTATTCCACGACCGGATGCAGCCATTCACGGTGGACAGGAGCGAGCGGATCACCATCAAGAATGTCAGCATCGACTGGGATATCCCGCTGACGGCACAATCTGAAATCCTTGAGGTTACCCCCGAATGGATCGACATCCGGATCGACCGGTGCGAATCGCCTTACGTGCTGGAGGGGGGCAAGATCATATTTGTCGGCGAAGGATGGAAAAGCCCCTGGCGGAGCGCTATGGAGTTCGATCGCGAAACCCGGGCGGTGGCCTACAAAACGGGCGACTGGGGCTGCCTGGGAGCGGGCTGGCGCGACTACCGGGCCGGGGAATTGGAGCCGGGAGTGCTAAGGCTCCATTATCCGTTCAAGCGATTGCCGAGGAAAGGCAACCTCCTGGTTATGAGGCATAGCGAGCGAGACCACTCCGGAGTTTTTATCACGGAAAGCCGGAATGTAACCCTGATAGACCTGCGGATGTACCACAACTGCGGACTGGGAATCCTGTCACAATATTCCGAAGACCTGACTTTCACAAGGGTGGACAATGTTCCCAATCCGGCTAAGGACCGCATTCTTGCCGGACACGACGATGGCTTCCAGGTCTCCAATTGCCGCGGTCAGGTGACCATTGAAGAGTGCCGTTTTCACGCCCTGATGGACGACCCGGTCAACGTTCACGGAACCAGCGTCCGAATCATTGAGAAGAGGGACGACCGGACGCTACTGTGCCGGTTCATCCACGATCAGAGCATTGGGATGCCCTGGGCACGCCCGGGCGAATCGGTAGGTTTCATTGATGGCCCAACCCTGGCCACCGTAGCGGAGGGACGGGTTGAATCTTTTAACCCGCTGGATACGGTTAATTTCGTGATCACCTTCGTTGCCCCGGTTCCCGCACGCATCAAGGCCGGGGATGCATTGGAAAACCTGACCTGGACCCCCGACGTGCTCATCACCGGATCCCTTTTCGAGAGCTGCAGGGCCCGCGGCGTACTGATCACCACGCCAGGCAGGGTGGTGATAGAAAATAACCGGTTCGAATCCAGCGGTTCCGCCATCCTCATCTCCGGAGATGCCAACCAGTGGTACGAGTCGGGCGGCGTCAAGGATATCCTGATCCGGAACAACCATTTCACCGATCTGTGCCTCACCTCGATGTACCAATTCTGTGAGGCGGTCATCAGCATTTACCCGGTGATTCCGCAGGTTGATCCGACGGTACCGGCCTTTCATCGCAACATCCGTATCGAAGAGAACCGGTTCGACCTGTATGATTATCCGGTGCTGTTTGCCCGGTCGGTCGATGGCCTCACCTTCACCGGCAATACCCTGAACCGTAGTAACCGGTTCGAGCCGTGGCACCCGAGGAAGGTTTCCGTAACCCTCGAAGCCTGTAAAAACGTCCTGATCGAAAACAACCGGATCGACCCTGAACTTCTTGGTAGAACCGTCAAGCTGGACAGGATGAAGAAGGGCGAGCTCCGGATGATGAAGGGGCAGTTTCTTTTCTAATACTTCAGGCTCAACACGGTATATTCCTATATTTGCCCACCGGCCGGCCCAAATCGTCGGTGCGACAACTATTTATGAAGCACGCAATCCTATTGGTTTCGTTGTGGCTGCTGGGTTTTTCGCTCCCGGCACAGCAGTTGGTGGAAGTTGATGCGCAGGACCCGGGTCCGGTCTTCAGCGGGATAGGAGCCGTCAGCGGCGGCGCCTCG
>JAWOHI010000222.1:0-8883 GCA_046485255.1 Bacteroidales bacterium | reverse complement strand
GCGACGGAGACATCCCCGACCGCTGGCTCAACACCTACCGCCGCCTCACCTGACCCACACCCACACCCACACCCACACCCACACCCACACCCACACCCGCTCGCTCCTTTGCCCCTGAAATATTTCCCCCCTTCGCCCGTTCTTTCTTCGTTATTGGTGATTATCTAATTTTTCCTTTATTTTACTGGCTTAAAATCAAGAATGAACTGTTTACGGTTTAAAACGGTACTTCTTACGGTTCTGACAGCTCTTCAGGGCATTGCCGTGCTCGCCCAGCAAGATCCGCAATTCAGCCACAACATGTTCAATCATTTGTCGGTTAACCCCGGATTTGCAGGCAGCCAGGGTCTTGTCAATGCCACGCTCATCAACCGCCAGCAATGGATCGGCTTCGACGGTAACCCAAAAACCACCCTTCTGAGCGTCAATGCGCCGGTCAAGCCCTTCGGAATCAGCAGCGGCGTTGGCTTCCTCTTTATGGACGACCGCCTCGGCTTTGAAAAGAACACCACCCTGATGGCCAGCTATGCCTACCGTATGGAGGTAGGATCCGGCAAGCTCGGGGCCGGATTTAACCTGGGGCTCCTCAACAAGAGCTTGGATGCCAAATGGAGCATCCCCGACAGCGACCTTCATATGCCCCACTCGCAGGACCCGGCCATCCCGGATGAGCAGATATCGGGAATGGTTTTCGACCTGGGTGCCGGCATTTTTTACAATACGGACAAGTTTCACGCGGGAATTTCCGCACTCCACCTGCTCCAACCCACCGTTGATTATGGCGACGGAGCCCTTCAGAAGGTACAAAGGCACTACTACGGATCAGTGGGTTACCTGTTCAAACTGCCTGATCCACTGTTCGAAATACAACCCTCCCTTTTCATTAAATCCGACGGCACCACCTTTCAGGCGGACGTTAATGCGCTGGTGATTTACAATAAAAAATATTGGGGAGGCGTTTCTTACAGGCTTGGTGACGCCGTGGTGGTGATGGCCGGGCTGGAATTGTCCAGCGGATTGAGGGCCGGAATCGCCTACGATTTTACAACTTCGGCTATAGCCGGTTACAGCAGGGGCTCCGCTGAGTTCATGCTGGGCTATAACCTGGAGGTGAGTACTGAAAAATATAACCAGCGCTATAGAAGTGTTAGATTCTTATAACCTCGGTATGAAAAATTCTGTTTTCATCGGATTAATCGCTCTTTTGGCACTGACCGGATGCAACTCCAAAGGGGGCGGCGAATTGGTCGGTGTGCCAAAAAGGAATAAAACCTTCGAAGCCGAACCCTTTGGGATGGTCAAAGTCCCGATGGGGTCCTTCGTAGTAGGGCAAAACGATGAGGATCCATCGTTCTCCCTCAATTCGCAGCCCAAGACGATCTCTGTCGACGCTTTTTGGATGGATGAGACCGAAATTACGAACAATGAATACAGGCAGTTCGTTCACTGGGTGATCGATTCCATCACGCGCCTAAAACTGGGTGAACAGTTTCCGGACGAGTTCCTCATCTCCGAAGACCAGTTTCAAAATTCCATCGACCCCCCGTTGATCAATTGGAAAGCCAGGATCGACACCAGGGATGAGGAGGTGGTCAATGTTCTTGAGCAGATGTATATTCCGCAAAATGAACGGTTTTTCCGTCGCAAGGAGCTGGATGCCAGGAAACTGATCTACGAATACCAGGATATCGACTACCAGGCCGCTGCCCGTGAAACCCGCAATTATCAAAGGGCCGTTCAAAATTCCGACAAAAGCCAAACCGTCTACCAGGATCCCCAACTGGTTTCCGACCGGTCGAAGTTCGTAAAAACTTACCGGATAAACATTTACCCCGACACCCTCTGCTGGATATCGGACTTTACGTACAGCTTTAACGACCCGATGGCCAAAATGTACTTCTGGCACCCCGGTTTTGACGAGTATCCGGTGGTCGGAGTCACCTGGGAACAGTCCAAAGCGTTCTGCATCTGGAGAACGGAACTGCAAAACAACCACCTGATCCAGAATGATGCCTCCAACTCGCTGGTACAGAACTACCGGCTCCCGACCGAATCCGAGTGGGAATATGCCGCACGGGGCGGACGAAATATGTCGATGTACCCCTGGGGAAGCCCCTATACCCGCGACGGGAAAGGATACTTTATGGCCAACTTCAAGCCGTTCCGTGGTGATTATGGCAACGCCAACAAGGGATTCCTCACCACCGGCCCGGTGGGCACCTTCGAAGCCAACGACTTCGGGCTTTACGATATGGCCGGGAACGTTGCCGAATGGACCAACTCGGCGTACGATGAGGCAGCCTATGATTTCACGCACGATCTCAATCCCAATTACGAATACAACGCCCTGCCCACCGATCCTGCCGTCCTGAAAAGAAAGGTTGTACGCGGAGGCTCCTGGAAGGATGTCGCCCTGTTCCTGCAATGCGGAACCAGGACTTATGAGTACCAGGATTCCGCCAAACCCTACATCGGGTTCCGTACCGTGCGGTCAACCCTGGGAGTTGGTAAATAGTCAGAAAATCAAACAAAACTCACAAAATGACAATCAGAGAACTCGTTCAGAAAACCTGGTGGAGAAATGCTATGGCCAAGCTCTACGCCTGGGGTGCCAGCGTGGTGATGATCGGAGCGCTAATGAAGCTCGAGCACTTTCCGATGTCTAGCTATTTTCTCATAGCCGGCCTCGGAACCGAAGCGGTCATCTTTTTCTTCTCAGCCTTCGAGCCCTTGCCCCAGGATTGGGACTGGGATCGCATCTATCCGGAACTGGCCAAGAACAATAACGGCAAGAAAGCGGCCAAATCCCAGGTACCACACTCCGGAACCGCCCTCCAGCGATTCGATGAGATGCTGGAAAAAGCCGAAATCACCCCCGAACTATTTGCCAAATTGGGTAATGGGATGAAAACCCTGGCTGAGTCATCTTCCAAGATGACCGACATATCACAGGCTCACCTGGCAACCGCCCAGTATTCCGATTCAGTCAAGAAAGCGGCCACCAACCTCGACTCATTCAGCACCGCCTACGCCAAGTCGACCGAAGAACTCAACCATTCCGCGGCCAATCTCACCCAGTCTTACACCAAGACGGCCGAGCAGGTTTCCCAAACGGCCGCCAAACTGGTCGAGCACGTCAATAAGGGATCGGAGCAGCTCACCTCCTCCTATACCAAGCTCCTGGATGCAGTCAACAAGGACTATTCCAAGCTGACCGAAAAAAGCCACTCCTACACCGAGCAGCTCGAAAAGCTGAATAAAAACCTCGCCGCCCTCAATACGGTTTACGAACTTCAACTGAAAAGCGAAGAGACGCACTCCCTGAAAACCAAGGAAGTAGCCACCGGAATTGACAAGATGGTCGAAAATCTGAACGCTTCGGTTGAAAACACGAAGGTTTATCGTGAAGAGGTGGAACGTCTCGGTAAAAAACTTACGGCTCTGAACAAGGTTTATGGCAATATGCTGACTGCCATGAACATCAGGGAAAATGTTTAACGTCCTCAAGAGCTGACCGGTTATGGCACAACAAAGACTGACACCCAGGCAACGAATGATCAACATGATGTATTTGGTGCTGACTGCATTGCTGGCACTGAATGTATCCAAGGAGACCCTGGATGTGATCGCTAAAGTGGACAAAAGCCTTAACGAAACCATCGAGAACTTCACCAACAAGAATAACCTGACGTACGCCGCGTTCGATAACGCGTTCGCGCTCAACCCTGTAAAGGCCGGCCCCTGGAAGGAGAAGGCCGATTCGGTTCGGATAATGTCTCAAGCCCTGGTCGACAAGATCAATCAATACAAGTGGGACATTGTTCGTGTCGCGGACGGGAAAGATGCCAAGCTCGACAGTATTAAGAAGATGGAGGAGCTCAACGTCCCGGCCCAGGTTATGCTGGTTGACCAGATTGAAACCGATGGCCAGCGGATTTCGAGAGGGCGCGACCTGAAAAACTCGATCGTCCGGTACCGCAATTTCCTTCTGGGAATCGTGGATCCGCACGACACCGTCCTGATCCATTCCATCGAAAGGACCCTTGCCACGATCGATCCGCCTGGAACTCCGAGGGAACCCAGCCGCTCCTGGGAACAGGACAACTTCGAATACCTTCCGCTTATCGGCACCATCGCCCTGATGTCAAAGATGCAGTCGGACATCCGGAACTCGGAATCGGACGTGCTCAACTACCTGTTCAAGGGGATCGATGAACAATCATTCAAATTCAATCAGCTCAAGGCAGTCGTGATCCCAAAGACCTCTTCGGTAGTCTTCCAGGGTAGCCTTTATGAAGCCGACATCTTCCTGTCGGCCTTCGACACGACCCTTTCGCCTGAAATACTGGTCGGCGGGCGAGCCCTCGACGTGCGGGATGGCCGGGCTACCTACCGGATCTCCCCTAACCAGGTCGGCACCTTCTCCTGGAATGGCTGGATTAACTATACCGCGCCCGACGGGACCATCCGCCGCTATACGTTTGATGCCAAATACGAGGTGGCACCCCCGTCACTGGTGGTTTCCCCCACCAAAATGAACGTATTCTACCGGGGGGTGGACAACCCGGTTGAGATATCGGTACCCGGCGTTCCGGCCAATAAGATCACCGCCACGATGACCAACGGCAACCTCAGGCCGGTCGAGCCGGGGAAATTCATTGCCAACCCGACGGTCGATCAGGGCGAAGCCGTGGTTACCGTGGTCGCCGAAGTGGACGGCCAGAAGAAGAATATGGGCGAGCGCAGGTTCCGCCTCCGCCGCGTGCCCGATCCCGTTGCCAAGGTGGGTGGCAAAAGTGGCGGCCGTATGGCCAAAAACGAGCTGATCCTCCAAACCGGCGTGCTTGCCGAACTGGAAGATTTTCTTTTCGATATGAAATTCACCGTCCGCGGGTTCAAGGTCACCGTGATCAGCGGCGGCGCTGGCGGTTTCCTGAAGGATGCCGTCTCCACCAGCGCGCGTTTCACGGATGAACAGAAGCAACTCATCGGATCTGCCTCCCTGAATAACCGAATCATTTTTGAAGATATTACCGCCTCAGGCGAGGATGGAATCATACGATACCTCCCGCCCATTACGTTTACCATTCAATAGAGCCATCAAGATGAAAAAAACAGGCGTGATCGTAATAGCCCTCCTGGTCCTGGCCGGATCCCAACTGCCGGCCCAGACCCTGGGTACCGCAAATACCACCGACCCGGCCTCCTGGTCAGGTATCGACCTGGTATATAAGAAGGAACACGTTTTTGACAAAAAACCCATCGCTTACCCGCCAGTCAGGGAAGCCGACATCATTTGGTCAAAAGTGGTTTGGCGAATGGTCGACCTGCGCGAAAAGATCAACCAGCCCCTCTATTTCCCTACCGACCCGATCGGTGAGCGGATGAGCCTGGTTGACGTGCTGTTGCACGCCGTCCGTGAGGGAGGCCTGACCGCCTATTCGGCCGACGATGACCTGAACGAGTTCAAGCAGCCAATCTCCTACGCACAGGTGGTGGCCGAGTTCGACGCCAAAGACCAGGTCACTGATGTCATAGACGTGGAGACCGGCTTTACCAGAACCGACACCATCCGGGGGGAGATCCGTAAACACGAGGTCCAGCAGCTGCTGGTCAAGGAGATGTGGTTCTTCGATCGCAAGCGTTCGGTACTCGACGTGCGGATCATAGGGGTCTGTCCCATCCGCCTCTTCTTCAAGGAGGAGGATGTCAACCGCGAAACCCTCCTGCGGAAGAAGCTTTTCTGGGTCAAATACCCGGAGGCGAGGCCCTTCCTGGCTCAACGGGAGGTTTATAATTTCTATAACGATGCCGAAATGCGGACCTACGACGAGATCTTCTACAAACGGTTCTTTAAGGGATTCGTCGTTCAGGAGACCAACGTCTATAACAACCGGATGATCGAAGATTATGCCCTGGGCCTCGAAACGCTACTCGAAGCTGAGCGGATCGAAAATTTGATCTTCAAGTTCGAGAACGACCTCTGGGAATACTAGATAAAGCCCCCTCCGAACTTCATTTTTACTTCGTCCACCATCAGCCTGATCTGCTGCTCGTCCTCCTTTTTACAGATCAGCAGCACGTCATTGGTGTCGATGATGATGTAATCGCTTAATCCCTGTATCACGGCAAGCTTGCCCTCGGGTGAGCTTACGATGTTACCCGAGGAGTCGAACGGGAGTATCAGGCTCTGGCCGACGGCATTGCCCATATCATCGCGAAAAAGATGGCCATACAGACTTCCCCAGGTGCCCAGGTCCGACCAGCCGAAATCAGCGCATAGCACATACACGTTGTCGGCCTTTTCCATCAGTCCGTAATCAATCGATATCTTGTCGCACGCTCCGTAAACCTGCCCGATGAAGGCCTCCTCGACCTCCGTGCCATACAGCTGGCGGCCATCCGCAAACAGACCCTGCATATCGGGGAGGTGCTTTTCGTAGGCACGCTGAATGGAGGCCAACGACCAGATAAAAACGCCGGAGTTCCAGAAAAAATCCCCGCTTTCCATAAAGATCAGGGCCAGTTCCAGGTTGGGTTTCTCAGTGAAGGTCTTCACCTTATGGAGGTTAGGGAACCTTTCGTAATCTTCCAGGTCGTTTACCTGGATGTACCCGTAACCCGTCTCCGGCCGGTTGGGGCGGATGCCAAGCGTCAGGAGCACATCGCGCGAACGCACGAAACCAACCCCCTCGCGAATGACCCTCAGGAACTCGGTCTCATCCAGGATCAGGTGATCAGACGGGGCCACGATGATGGTGGCATCGGGGTTGATGCCCGCAATGCGCTGATTCGCGTAGGCAATGCAGGGAGCGGTATTTTTGCGCAGAGGCTCCAGCAGAAGTTGGTCGGGCGTGATTTCGGGCAGCTGCTCCAAAACGAGGGCGCGGTACTCCACATTAGTGACTACCAGGATGTTCTGGGTAGGGCATATCGCCTGCATCCGCTTGAAGGTGTGCTGGATGAGCGTCCGGCCGGTGCCCAGGATGTCCATGAACTGCTTGGGCCTGCGGGTCCGGCTCATCGGCCAGAAACGGCTGCCGATCCCCCCTGCCATTATCACACAGTACAGGTCTTTATCCATCTCGACGAAATATTAGTTCAGGTCATAATTTTATCCCAAGGTACTCATTTGTTCACCCTCTCCCATCGGCCGGGTTCACAATTTCGGCCAGCGGATGCACGGAATACACCCTGCCCGTGCGCTTGTCGGTGCAGCGGTAGCGGGTCCGGGCCTTCGGCCCCTTCAGGAAGGTGCGCCCGTTACGCAACGTAAACAAGTCTCCCTCCGGCACATCCGCCACGCGGCTTATCGGCACCTCCCCACCCGTCAGGCCTATTGCACGGAATAAGTGCTCACACGACCCCGACCCGATCGCCTCGCGTCTGAAATAACAAGCATAAACCGCCCCAGCCACCCCCCGCTCCATTAGCCCGCTCTCAAGCAACTGCTTCAGCATCAAGCGAAACTCCTGCTTCCACTCCTTTCCGTGAGGACGAATTCGCGGGCCGTACTTTTCGCGCGCACGGTAATGCGCCAACTCGTGACAAAAGGTAATCGTAAAAAGTACGGGGTGCAGGTCGTGGTTGACCGTGATCAACGCCGGGCGCCCGTCGCGGGGAGCCCTGTAGTCGCCGTGCTTGGTCAGGCGGGAACGTGACAACCGAACCGAAACCCGGGCCCCATTCAGCCACGACTCAACCAGTCCCTCCGATCCGGGTAAAAACCTTGATCTCCAGGCCGGGGGGATGCTCATCTTTCTTACTTTTTGATTTTCTGATACTTACCCTAATTTTCGGGCGGATGACGTGGGCAATATTACATAAATTATTCCTATCTTAGTTTATTATTTAGCCAACCGTGAAACTCTTTTTCCACATTGGACGATACCTCCTGTTTGTCAGGCGTCTCTTTGCGAAGCCGGAGAAGCACGGGCTTTACGCCCGGCAGGTGCTGGCCGAAATTGACAAGTTGGGCGTTTCCTCACTGGGCATTGTCGGGATCATCTCGTTCTTCATCGGGATGGTAGTGATCATCCACCTGACCGCCAACCTCGGGAACCCGCTGATCCCCGATTACTACAATTCATACACCACCCGCGACGTCCTGGTGCTTGAATTCTCCTCCACCGTCCTCTGCCTGATCCTGGCCGGGAAGGTTGGGTCCAATATTGCCTCTGAGATCGGGACTATGCGGGTAACCGAGCAGATCGACGCGCTCGATGCGATGGGCATCAACTCAGCCGCCTATCTCGTGATGCCCAAGGTGATCGGCCTGATGGTGGTGGTCCCGGTCCTGGTCATCCTGAGCATCTTCATCGGCCTGATCGGCGGATGGTTCATAGCCGTGATAGGCAACCTGATGACCACCAACGACTACCTGTTCGGAATACGATTCAACTTCGACTCGTACAAGGTGTTCTACACCCTGGTCAAATCGTTCGTGTTCGCATTCCTCATCACCTCCATCTCCGGATACCACGGGTACCACACCCAGGGAGGCGCCCTGGAGGTGGGCCGCTCAAGCACCCTGGCAGTCGTCTATGGAATGATCACCATCCTGGTAGCCAACTACCTGATCACCCAAATTATGCTGTCATGATCCGGCTCGAATCCATCTCGAAATCCTTCGAAGGAAAGCCGGCAATGACCGAAATTACGGCCCTGTTCCACAAAGGCCGGCCCAACCTGATCATTGGCCGCTCGGGATCAGGAAAAACGGTCCTGATGAAGTGCATCATCGGGCTTCTCACCCCCGACTCGGGCGAGATCTATTACGGAGATGACGCCCTTAGCAGCCTATCCGAAGCGAGGCAAAACATCCTCCGGCAGGAGATGGGCGTGGTCTTCCAGGGCCGAATTTGTGGACCAAGACGGCGGCTA
>JAWOHI010000163.1:0-8273 GCA_046485255.1 Bacteroidales bacterium | reverse complement strand
TGGCCATAATCATAAAATGCGGCCAGGTTGTAGCTGGAATTGTCCTGCTCGGTCTGTCCGTACCCCAGGATCCATTCGCTGTTGGGGGTGGTGAATCCATCAGCGTACTGCTCTATGGACATCAGAGGGTACACGGTCCTAACCTTGTTTGCATAGGTCCGGGCTTCGGTCCAGTTGTTCATGGTTAGGTAAACATTGGCCAGAAGGAACCGGACGACATCCACGTTGTAAAAGCCGAGTCCCGGCCGGGAATAGCTTTCCAACAGGGTCTCAGCATCTTTCAGGTCTTTTTCGATCTGAACATAAACTTCCTCAACCGTAGATCTCGGGAAGTTTTCCTCGATCGATGAGGTCAGACGCAAAGGCACACCCGGCTTGTCATTGGCAATAATGTAAGTGTGCTGGTACATCCTCACCAGGTTGAAATAACAGCGGGCCCGCATCGTCAGGGCCTGGCCCTTGATTTCATCCTTCCTCGACTGGTCGCCCGATACGTTTTCAATATTCTCCAGGATGACATTGGCATTGAAGATCACCTTGTAGTGAACTTTCCATAAGCCTCGGGGAGCATATTCATTGGGATTCCAGCTTTCGGCGAGGTAATGGGCAGCCGCCTTGTAAGGCGTGGCATTCCCATACGTGGGGTTCGGGTCGGCATTGATATCGGAACCATAGGCGGTGGACCACAGGATCACGTTGACTGCGTGCTGGTTCATCCAACCGGGTTCTTCATTCTTGAGCATACTGTAGGTTGACATCAGGAGGGCATTGATCATCTCAATGTTCTCGTAAACCACCTTTTCCCCTACGGCATTGCTGGGTTCTGTGTCAAGAAGCTTCGAACAACTGCCGGTGGCAAGCATCACTAAGGCTGCCATCAGTATGAAGATATTTTTTATATGTTTCATGGTGCTGATAATTAAAAGGTTAGAAGGTGACATTCACGCCGAAATTGAAGTTCCTCGTGATGAAATAGGAATAACCAGACATGGTTGTACCCTCGAGGTTGCCTGATTCGGGATCCGATCCGTTCTTGGCCATCTTTCCGGTGGTGAACAGGTTATCTCCCCTGAAAAAGACGCGCAGTCCGGCGATGTCGACCTTGGAAACCAGACTGGTGGGCAGTGAATATCCAATCGTCAGATTTCTCAACCTCAGGAAATCGTTCCGGGTGATGAACTGCGAACTTCCGATGTTCTGCCTGGAATAGGCGGCATTGCCATAATACTGATAAACCTTTGGAATGTCGGTGATATCACCGGGCTTTTTCCAACTTTCGTCAAGCAGGTCGTAGGTTGACCAGCTCTCGCGTAGTACGCTGGACTCTCCCAAAAGGTAATCATACACATAACCGCCCAGGCTGTAATAGAACATGGCGGAAAAATCAAAGCCCTTGTACTGCAGACTCGTACCGAATGATCCGAACAGTTTCGGAAGCCCGGAGCCAACCTTGACACGCTGCTGTTCATTGTTGACCTCGGAGAAATTTTCGGTCTTGACTTTGTCGACCACATTGCCGTCCTCGTCGAAGGTGTATTTCCACCAGGTATTCCGGCCATTATCCGGATTGACACCGGCCCAATCGGAGCAATAGATGTCATAGCGGGATCCGCCGACCTCCCATTTGTAATAACCGTTCCCGAAACGGAGCTGCTTGCTTTCGAATGGCAGTGAGGTGATTACATTTTTATAGTGGGTCCCGTTGGCAAAAACAGACCATAAGAGGTTGCTTTTCTTGATGATATCATAAGACAATTCAACCTCGACCCCCGAATTCTCCAGGTCACCGATGTTGCGCATTACCGATACCCGGCCCGTTGAGGTGGGCAGCGGGGTTTCCAGGAGCAGATCCTGTGATTTCCGCTTGAATACCTCCACATTACCGCGGAACCGTTCGAACAGTTCGAATTCCAACCCTGCATTGGTCTGGATATTGGTTTCCCATTTCAGGTCCGGATTCGGAAGCTGGCTATTCACCATTCCCAGGAATCCGTAATAGGATCCTCCGGGGGAGAAATACCCCTGGTAACCGTAATATCCTGCCACGTTATCGTTGCCCACCTCTCCGTAACCAACCTTGAGTTTCAGGTTTGTCAGCCAGGATGAAGTTGATTTCATGAATTCCTCCTGGGAAATCCTCCAGGCACCTCCGAATGAGAAGAAGTTCCCCCAACGGTTGGCCGGGGCGAAACGTGACGATCCATCAGCCCTGTAGCTGAGGTTCACGAAATATTTGCTCTTGTAATCATAGAGCCCCCGGGCGAGATAACTGAACAGGTTGTAGGTGTCGTTGTTTGAATCAACATCAGGGTAATTGGTTGCTTGGGATACTTCGTGGAAGAAGGGTATGGCTACCCCGCCCCGGCCGGCATACAGGTACATGCTCTTGTACATGCTGGCTTCCTGTCCTGCCAGGATATTGATGTGGTGATCTCCGTAAAATTTATCCCAGGTTAGCAGGTTGTTGAAATAATTGGTGGTTTGATTCAGGGTGGACTTGCTGAGGTACCCGCGATCAGGCTCAAGCGTGGCACCGTTGAACGGTGGTGCATTGTTGACCGACAGGGAGTTGGCAAGCTGGAAGGAGTAGGTCGTCTTGAACGTGAATCCATCCAGGAACTTGGCTGTGAGGCTTGAGTTGGTCAACAGGTTCTGGATCTTGGTGTATTTTTCGTTGAGCATGTCATCGAAAAGAGCCACCCCTCCCCAAGCCCGCCGGCCGGTCTCAGCCGTGTTGTCAAGTGCCAGTACATCCGGCATCAGGGGTACGGTTTTATATTCCCCTGTCGCATAATCATAGATGTAACGCGTATTTTCCCTCGAAAGGGCGCGGGTTCGCCTTGGATCTAAGTTCCGGTTGGTGTTGTACATATCGGTGTAAAGGACCGAGTTGCTCATATCCAGCCACTCAGCGAGTTTTGAATCGAGGCCCAGCCTGCCGCTGATCCGGGTAAAACCGTCCAACAGCGAGGCGCCCTGGTCATTCAGGCCCGAGAAAGAGGCCAGGAACCGGTTCTTCTCATTGAATGATCCTGTGACACTCAGGTTGTAATCCTGTTTCAGCCGGTAGCGGAAAAACTCATCATATGAATCATAATCCCATAACCTTTGAGCATCCGTTTTAACCTTGCCGTCCAACCCGACCGGGTAATCGGTATCCCAACCGGAACGGTATAGCCGCTGGGTTCCGTTTGGCAGTGTAAAAGGCCTTGGATTGTAAAATACGCCTGAAACATTATCGCTGGCGTACTGCCTGGCTTCCTGGTCGTTCTTGCCCAAAAAGTCGGTGGCATCGTTATACAGGCTCTGCCAAATATTCTCCCACTGTTTGTTGATATCGACCTTCTCCGGGAACATAACGGCCAGATCAGAAGTCCCAAAGTTCATATTCAGGTCGATTTTCATTTTCCCGGCCTTGGCCCGTTTTGTGGTGATCAACACCACCCCGTTGGCGGCGTGCGCTCCGTAAAGCGATGAAGCTGCTCCATCCTTGAGGATCGTGATCGATTCAATATCGGAAAACGGTATTGAGTTAAGGGAAAGATTGAAGGGAATCCCGTCAACCACATATAATGGGGCTGAACTGGCAGTCATGGATCCGAGGCCGCGGATGACCACGGTCTGCTCGGCACCCGGTTGCCCGTTGTTGCTGATAACCTGAACACCGGGCGCAAGACCCTGCAGACCGGTTGTGATGTTGGCCGTCTGGATCTTCTCCAACTGCTTGGTGCCGATAGTCGAAACGGATCCGGTCAGGGCAGCCCTTGTCGAACTGCCATAAGCGATCACAATGACCTCGTCAAGGCCAACGGCCGTTTCGACCATCGTGACATTGATCTCCGTGGCACTTCCAAGCGGGATCTCCTGGGAGATCATCCCGATGTATGAAAAAGTCAGAGACCTGGCATCCGCAGGTACCTCCAGGCTATACCGGCCGTTCAGGTCGGTCGCCGTGCCGATGTTTGTGCCGGAGACAAATACGTTAACCCCGGGCAGGGGTGCGCCGCTCTTGTCGGTCACAAGACCGGTTATCCTCCTCACCAGTTGATCCCCCGATACCACATACGGCAGGTAACCGTCGGCTAACGCATCAGTAGTGAGGAGAATCTTGCGGTCAATAATGGCATAATTGACATTGGTTCCTTTGAACAGGTCGGGCAAAATCGAGGTAATCAGCTTGTTCTCAGATTGAATGCTGACTATACGATTAACATCGATCTGTTTTTGATTGAAAATGAAATAGAACTCGCTCTGACGCTCAATTTCATCCATTACCTGCTCCAGGCTCTGGTTCTCAATGGCCAGGGATACCCGGGCTGTTTGGGAGTAGGTTGGAACGGCCAGGAGGTTCGAAACGCTGACCAGGATCAGTATTAGGGAGATCTTCAGTTCCATAAGCAGCTTTTTAATTGTAGGGCATGAATAGTCCCACCGGGCTAAACATTTTTTCATAATTTTGCAAAGTTTTAGTTAGGTTATTATTCACAAATGGTAACTTGGCACAACCGGCAGGAAAGCGGCTCCAACGTTTTCCTGCTTTTGTTTTCATAAGGTCCTTTATTTCATAGGCATCTGATTTGTTCGTTAGGATTTTGTTTCTTATTTCCGCATTCGCGACAGGATTACTTTCCGACGGCCAATGGTATCGTCGGCTCCGACCTCCCTGCGGGCTATCTCGTAATCGATCCGCAGGCTTCTCTTCATCATTTTCAGGACCTCCTCCAGGCTGTCGTCTTCAAAAGTGGCCCGCCAGCGGACCTCTTCCGGGGAACTGACGTTCAGTACAATATCAACATTGTACCAACGCCCGAGCCTTCTAGCAATTACGTCCAGGGGGTCGTTCCTGAAAATCAGCTTCCCATCCTTCCAGGCTGTGTATTTCTGGGGATTGACCACCTCACTGGTCAGAACCCCGCTTGCCTTGTCATACACCGCGCAATCGTTGGGCTTCAAGTGAACGGATCCCTCCACATTATGCCCACTCAAAGCCAGGCTGCCCTCTTCAAGGACCACCTCAACCGTATTTTCATTCTGATAGGAGGCCATATTGAACCGGGTGCCCAGTACTTCGACCGCCAGGTTCGCTGTGCTGACAGAGAAGGGCCTCTTTGGATCCCTGGCTACATTGAAATAAGCTTCACCGTCCAGTTCAACCCGGCGATCCCGCTTGAAATCGCCTTGGTAGGATATTTTCGAATTCCCGTTGAGCCATCCGCTGGTCCCGTCGGGCAGCCTGAACCGTACACGGGTCCAGGCAGGCGCCTGGATTTCAACCAGCGCCTCCCGCTCGCCTGGCGGTTCGAAATCCATCCGGGTGCCCAGGAAAAAGGCCAGGGGAATCAGGATGGCCGCAGCAACCGCAGCTGCCCACCGACCGATGCGTTTCATGCGGTTTGAGTTGTTGGGTTTACGGTTTGTATTGATCTCATAATGAATTCGATGCAGGATGTGATCGAGGCTTTGTTCGTCTCCCTCCCGGCCTAATTCATGAAATTGCCTGGAGAGATACTCCTTCAGCGCTTTTTCATTGTTTTTGTCACTAAAGACTTCTCGCACATAGGCTTCGTCGGGGCCCGCATCGGTGCCCCGGAAATAGGCTTCCAACCTGTTCGCGTCGAATGGCAGACTGGTCATACTTTTTTGCTTTGTATTAAAAATGAAAAAAGGTGACTCCTCCCTTAGGAAGAGCCACCCTGCTTAACCAACTAAGATGCAAACTATTAGACCCTCACTTGCCAACCAGGCTTCCTGCTCTTTTACTGCCATGCAATGCTTGTTTTTTAGTTATATCCGTTTTGGATCAACTACACCCGGTCGACTGCCACTTTTTTTTCGGGACTAATTGATGAAGAGAAAGAAGAAGAGCACCAAGGGAAAATTTTCGCGGTTGAGATGGCTTCGGACGAATCGTAATGCATCGCTCAGGTGGTTTTCAACCGTTTTATGGCTGATATTCAATTCTTCAGCGATCTCCTGGATGCTCCTTCCGTCCATCCGGCTTCGGCGAAACACCTGCCGGCGGCGATCCGGCATCTGCTCCACCAAACTGTTGATGTAGTCGAGCAGCGAGGCGTAATTCACCTCTTCTGCCACTGGCGCATAATTTTCATCCGTTGGCCGGGATCTGAAGTAGCCTTCCAGATGCCCACGGGTTCTGAAATGTTTCCGGATGATGTTGAACGCGATCGTGAACAGGAACGACTTGAATGACAGCTCCTCTTTAAGGGTGGACCTCTTCTCCCAGATAATGGTGAACACTTCCTGAACCAGCTCCTCCGCTTCCTCCGCTGATTTCAGGTATCCAAGGGCAAATCGGTACAAACGGCCGCTGTACTCCCGATACAAGGAGTTAAAGGCCGAGATGTTCCCTTTGGACAGTTCTTTGACCAACAGGGACTCGGTTCTGCTAGAGAGGAGTGGTGTCAACCGCTTCCAATAGATTATTTTCAGGCCTTTCAAATATAGGCATTCCCGGGATTATAACGGATGCTCTGTGAGTCAAAACTTCATTTCCAAATTCGTACATTTAGATTCACTAATTCTTAACGGGACCTGCTAACTGCAAAATCCATGACCGACCAACCAAAAAAAAATCCCGCCCCCTGCGACCCCGCTTCGGGTTGCTGCTCCGGATCTTCCGGCATCGACCGCCGCTCTTTCCTGAAATCAACGGCCGCCGGGGCCTCCCTGATGATGATCCCGGGCCTGCCAGCCTTCGCCGGTCCGTTCGATGAGAACGAATACCTGAAGTACATCCCGGCCGACAAGAAGCTGGATCCCGCCTGGGTGCGGTCGCTCTTTCTGCGGGGCACCAAGGAGACCTATACCGACCCGGCGGCACTCGAGCAGATCGGGATGCCGGTGGGCGGCCTCTTCGCCGGAACCGTCTACCTGGCGGGCGACGGACGGTTGTGGCTGTGGGACATCTTCAACCGCGACCAGGAGGGGATCCTGCCGAAGACGGTCGAGTACGGCGGCCGGGAGGTGCGCACCCGCGACGGCGCCAATTACGTGGAGCCGGCCAAGGTTTTTTCACCGTTCAAACAGGGCTTTGAACTGATCATCGGCGACCGCGCGTGGCCGCTCGACAAGAGCGGTTTCGAGTCGGTGGAGTTCGACGGACGCTACCCGATGGGGATCATCCGCTACAGCGATCCCGGCTGCCCGGTGGAGGTGACCCTCGAGGCTTTCTCTCCGTTCATCCCCGGCAATGCCGCCGCATCTTCGCTGCCAACCACCATTATGCGGTTCACGATCAAGAACTTGTCGGATCGGGAGGTCACCTGCGCCATCCGCGGCTATACGGAAAATCCGGTCTGCCTCGATTCGGCAAAGGAGCAGCCGGGATACCGCCAGAACCGGGTGGTGCAGGCGACCAACCAAACCGCCCTCCTGTGCGAGGCGCTTCCGGCAAGGAAGACCCGGCAGTCGAAGCGGAAAGACATTCTTTTCGAGGATTTTGAATCGGAGGATTACGGCTCCTGGATCGTCACGGGAAATGCCTTCGGCAGCGGACCCATCCGGCGGAGCGACGTGCCTGATTATCAGGGCGAACTGGGCGGGGAGGGCGAGCGGCTGGTCAACAGCCACGCCTCGGCAACCGGCAACTC
The DNA here is from genome assembly GCA_046485255.1 of Bacteroidales bacterium. Taxonomy (GTDB): domain Bacteria; phylum Bacteroidota; class Bacteroidia; order Bacteroidales; family UBA12481; genus UBA12481. The sequence goes on along the minus strand of JAWOHI010000163.1, from coordinate 663 downwards.
GGTGGGCGGGAAGGATGGTGCGGTGGGCTCCCTCACCAGCCGCGAGTTCACCATCGAGCGAAACTTCATCGCCTTCTACATCGGCGGCGGGTCGCATAAGGGCCGCACCAGCCTCGACCTGCTCATCGACGGGCAGGTGGTGGCCTCGGTAACCGGTAAAGAGCGGAACGCGATGGAGCTGGCCTCAATCAAGACCGATGGGTGGATGGGCCGGAAGGCCGTGATCCGGATCGTCGATGAGGTGAGCGGAGGATGGGGAAATATCGGCGTGGATCATATCGTGTTTACGGATACACCTCCTAATGCTCAAGATTTAAGTGAATTGCGCGATTTCGGCACCTTCTGTCTGACCCTGTTCGGCCATCAGAAACGAACGGCTACGGCCGATCTCCGCAGGAGAGCCTCCCGAAAGGCCAGGACCGGCGAACTGACCGGATCCCTTATCGGCAGCATAGCGGGGGAAGCCAGGCTTTTACCTGGGGATGAGACAAATCTGGAGTTCGCCTTCACCTGGCACTTCCCCAACTTCTACGGCCGGGATTTCGGCGGGGTAAAGGTGGGCCATTCGTATGCGGCCCGCTTTGGCTCGGCATTAGATGTGGCTGCTTATATCTCTGAAAATAAAGATTTTCTGATCGAAACCACCCGTTCCTGGGTGGAGAC